>DAIEQP010000371.1 GCA_027347805.1 Ignavibacteria bacterium
AAATTATAGCGGCTCCGAGTTTTAAAATATATTCAAAGACCTTGAAAGCATTCTTTATAATACCGGCATCTTTTAAACGAATCTTTTCGCTGGCGCCAACAACTAAAGAAATCTTTTTAACAGATTCAAATGTACAGCGGAATTCATCGATATGATGATATGCAACGAGCTTGGGGTAGTAAAGAAACTTTTTACCTTTGCTTTCCATCTGTCTGAATATATATTTATCATCACTTCGAAGACGGAGTTCGGTGTTAAACACCCCAATTTCCTTAAATAAACTTTTCCGGAATATCATACTGGCGCCGGGCGGATATTTACTGTAGGGATACTCCCTTGTTTTGTCTCCCCAATCAGCTTTTGTAACCAAACCCCATAGTGGTTTTGACATCCACTTCGGCTCTTCACCAGTTGCATAAACAGGAAGTATTTTTCCTCCCATCGCATCAATGCCAGGATGAGAATCGAAAAATTCAATTGCGCGGTCAACATAATCGGTGGTTACTTCTGCATCATCATCCAAAAAACAAATCAATTCTGATTTTGATTCTTTTATTCCGCGGTTCCTAGCCGCCGATAATCCTTTTTGAGTTTCGAGATGATATTGAATTTGCAAATCCGGATTATTCAGAATAAAATCCCTGCAAATTTGCTCTGTACTATCTGTTGAATTGTTGTTAACAATAATTATTTCAAAGATACTTTTATCGGCAGTAATGGTTGTAAAAGATTTTAGTACAACCGGAAGAATGACTTCTCGATTGAATGTACAAACAATTAATGAAATGCGTAATTCTCGGTTCATTTACTTAGCAAATTGTTAAAAATATTTTTAATGTCTTTCGGGTTCTTGATTTTAAGTATACTGTTTCTGATTGTAGTCAATTCAATATCTTCATAAAATTTCAATCCATGCATTATAACAGGAAAAACAATTATCAAGATTATTTTGATCAATACGTCGGCTATTACAAAATTTGTTTTAATAAAGCCTGAAAGGGCATATAAACCAATTCCTACAAAAAATAATTTTATCAGCTTCAACGATTCATAAGTAATCTTATAATATTTATCCGCAATTATTTTTGAAGCAAAGAAGAATAACACGAAAGCAATTAGAGTAGTATACGCAGCGGTAATAACACCATACTTTGGAAGGAATAATAAATTAAGAATAACATTTAACGCCCCAGCAGCAACTGTTAGTATGCCGATATAAACAGTTTTTTCAGACAGCATAATCCCAACAAATGCCACGTTTCGCATCGAGCTGAAAACATATGCGAGGATAATAATCGGGACGAATATTCCGGCGCCGTTGAATTTATTTTGCCCCATAATAGAAACAATTATATCGCTAAAGAGAGAAAGTGCCAGCCCTCCCCAGATTAAAACAAAACACATGTATGTCATCAACTTGCTGTAATATCTTGTGTCGCCCGGGCGTTTATATTCTTTGTAGGTTGAAGGAAGCAGGGCCTGGCTAAAGGGCAGAATTAGAAACATCTGAAGTATCCCGGCAATCTTATAACCGAAATCGTAGACGCCAACTTCTTTCAGATTAAAAAATAGTTTTATCAAAAACCGATCACTCAGATTTAGAACATAAATTCCTAATGCAGAAAAAATTAATGGGAAACCATACTTTAACGATTTAACGCAAATTGGATTTAAAAACCGGAATTCCATTTGAGAGACTAACAGCGGTATTAATATTGCAAGACAAGCTATTTCACTAACCAGGTATGCGAATAATACTCCTGTAATTGCCCAGCTCATGTTTGCTACCAATAAAACAATTAGGCCGATCGTAAAAATTATTCTAACAAGATTTACAATAGTATATTGAAAAGATTTTTCATCAGCACGCAGTTTGTTCAGAAAGACAGAATTGAAAGCTCTCAACACACTGATTAATACTACAAAATGAAGCTTGCCGATAAAGTATGAGTTTGCACCAAAAGAAAATGGAAAAAACATCTGGGAAAATAATGCCGCTGATCCAAATACAATTCCGGAGAGGAAGACTAAAATTGTAATTGTAAAGAAAATAGATTTCTTTTCTTTTGCATATTCCTTTACAGAATTAAAATAAAGGATAGAGTTTGCCTGCCCCAGTGTAATTGCTTCTGCGGCAACAATCATTACAATTTCTAAAATTGCAAGCGCCCCGAATTCAGCATTGGAAAGATAAAACGCATTGATCGGCAGGGTAATTAATCCCATTCCTTTTTGGGCAATATTACCAAAGCTGTAAAGCGCAGTGTGTTTTAAGATTCCAAATATTTTTTCTTTCATCTATAGAAATTTATTTCTTTTCTTCTTCCGGTTTCTTTTTCTTTGAGATAAATATTATTGCTGCAACACCGGCAAACAAAAGTATGTTTAATATTAGTGAGAGACTTTTGCCAAGGGCAAATCCTTTTGGTTCGTAAACGAATTCAACTTTATGATTTCCTTTTGGAACCACAATTCCCTGGAAACCAAAATTTGCTTTGTAAACTTTGGTTAAATTACCATCAATATAAGCTTTCCAGCCGGGCAGATATGTTGTGCTATGAAAAAGAAAATTATCTCCTTTCGCGTTTACATCAACTACAATGCGCTCATCTTTATATTCAACAATTCTGGATGTCGATGTTGAATCTCCCTTATCATACTTGAAATCGAGTTTATCAACGAAAGCTACATTTTGGGGATCAAACGCATCATTTTTGATTGCATTTAAAATATCCACAGAAGATTTTTGTTCAACGCTATTAACAAAAAATACTCTTGGCAAAGCCTTATCGTATCGGGTCACAATTGTATTTTGATTTGCGGAGACTGTTGTAAAACCGGGTGGATTGAACGGCTGATCTGTTACAATATATTTAACGCCAAGCATTCTCCATAAAGTAAAATTGACAGGAGTTCCAACTACATCCATTATATCCTGGAAACTTCTCGGCTTGGCGGCGGAATATCCATAGAAATCCTCTTGCAGAAAATAGACGTTAAAGTTTCCATTGTTAGAAAAACTTCCGTTTGAGCCATCCTGTTTTATGTTTAATAAACGGTAGGGTAATTTTTCGTTCTGAGATTTTATTACGGAAATATATTCGGGTTCTCTAAACCCTTCATTTGCTGTATTAATGTCTGTATAATTAGCCCCGCGTGAACTGACTCTGAATAAATCAATAAGACAGAAAACAATAACTCCAGCTATGAAAAGCTGCTTGTTGATTTTGTTTGAAACATAAGCGTAGCATAAACCAAAAGTTAATGCAAGAAGTGCCAGGGCAACTTGTACATCGCCACGGAACATACTTGCTGCATAATCTGAAAACGCACTGTAATATTGAGCTCTTTGTGAATCAGAACCCAGGCCAGATACAAATTGAGAAACACGGCCAGCATAAGAATTAGCAATTGCATCTCCGCCTATAAGCGCTAGGATGAAAAGTACCGCAAACACTATCGAAGTATACTTCAAGCCTTTTTCAAGTGAAGAGCTCTTTTCATTTCGCGCAGATACGATATGCATTATACCATAACCAGCCAGGATTGGAAAAATAATCTGGACGACATGAAGTATTTGTACCGGTGCGCGGAAGTTATCAAACATTGGAACGTAGTAATAGAATAAATTATAAATAACAGGAAAATTTTTACCAAAGGACATAAGCAGGAAAAGAAAAACAACAATTCCGAAAAACTGAATGATCGGTTCTTTTCTTTTTACATATATGGCAAATAATCCTAAAGCAAAAACTATAACGCCCATGTACATAGCGGTATCAACCAGCGGCATTTGTCCAATATATGTGTTGATTTCCTGCGGAGTATTGTTTGTTAACGGACCATCATAAGTCGATCTTCCAAAACCATAATAGCTGGGTATTATAAATGTTACAATTTCTTCGGGAGAGAATGACCAACCGGTTGCATATTCATATGAATTGTTTTGTGATGCACCGGTATTATGAGTTTCGGTTACACTTTGTGTCCCGCGTGTTGAGAATGGTTTGTATTCAAGAATTTGAGAGTATGTATCGTAAGACATAAGTAGCGCAATTATTGTTGCGCCGATGAATATACCGGCAGATTTAATAAGCTGTAATTGTAAATATTTGTCTTTTATAATTAATGCCCTGATGAAATAGAAAATAAAATAGAGGGCTGTAAGTAGAGCGAAATAAAATACTATTTGAACATGGGCGCTCAATGCAAGCAGGTGAATACCCAAAATCAAAATTAGAATATCGAGAAGTTTAATCTGCTTTTGAAACCGAAACAGCATTAAAAGAATAAATGGAAAAAGCGCAAGACTTTTTAATTTGGAAATATGACCAATATAAAACAAGAGAGTAATGCCGGTACTGAAAGTCATTGCAAGAGCAACAAAAAAACTTATGCTTCGATTAAATCCTAAACCGCGCATTAAAAAGAAAGCGGCGAAACCAAGAATAATAAAACTAAATGTGAATGTTGCATTATAGTCTTTCGTTAAACTTTCGGCAGTAATTGAGATTGTTGAGTAAACTGCATTTGTCAAATCGAACCAGCGTGGTGAACCAGTTGTCACTACCGCGGGAATACCGCAAAAAATGTAGGGATTCCAAAGGGCGTTTCCATCTCTTTCCTTCAATGCATATTGGCGCAAACTTTTGGATTGTGTTAAATCATAAGATGATGTTGTTTTATCGCCGAATATTACCGGTGAAAAGAAGATAAGAATCAATAAAAGCAAAAGTAAAAGTAATGCAGGCGTTCTATATTTTTCCGGAATAAAATTGTCAAACGAAAAACCAATTTCATTTTGTTTGTTTTTGTTTACGGCAGTTTTTACGTGTTGCTTTGCCATTTATTCTCCAAGATAAATTTTAGTGTAAATAAAGTATGTGAAAATTATTTATTCAAAATCGTTTTAGCATAAATATCCCAGCTCATATTGCCAGCCAGCTCGGCAACACGTTCCCGTGGAATTGGATCTGATAAAAACATTTTCATTACATCGTACATGGAATCAATATTTTCCGGTTCTGCAAGATAACCGTTATAACCGTGTTTAAAGTTTTCAGGAAAATGACCAACGCGTGTTGCAATACTGGGCAAATTGAAATTGTATGCAATTGATTCTACTCCGGATGGTGTTGCAACAAGATAAAAAAGAACATTGCAGTCAGCCACCTGAAAATACCTGTGAACTTCTTCGTTGCCGACATACCGGTTAACAACAACAACTTTATCTTTGATTCCAAGTTCATCAATTAAATTGAGCGGTCGATAATTGTTCTCATCATCATTTGATTTGATCAGAATTTTTTTTACGGCACCAAAGATGGTTTTTTTAATTTTTGTTGAAAGTTTATTTGAGTCCAGAGTATTCCAGAACGATTCTCCTACTATCAAAAGGGAAACATCATCCCGTTCCTTTGCTAATTTTGCAAAGGATTGAATGACATTATGGAGCCCCTTGTATTTCCGGATGAATCCGAAAAAGAGAAAAACATTTTTTTGTAAACCGAGTTCATTTTTAACTTTTTCTCTGTCAAAGTTGGGATCCGGCACAAACATATCATACACAGGATGAAACAGTTTTATCACTGTCGAGTTATTAGGGGAACGGGTTCCGTCATATGTTAAATCAAAATTCTTGCCGGGAAAAACCTTTTTCAATTCATCAAAAGTTTTGAGCGAGTGAACAATAAATGTATGCGGTTTTGATAATGCATAATTCAACATCAATTTGTCAACGGCGCTGCCTTCTTTCTGCGCTACAACATGAAGATCAAAAATAATTTCACAATGTGACTGCCGCTTTAATTTCTTAGCGATCCAGCCCATTGGCAAACCCTGGATTGAAATTGCCCACTGGAATACAACTATTTCCGGATTTATTTTTTTGATTACATCAACGGTTTGCTTCCAGCTTATTGGATTGTTGTAGTTGGTTACATATTCAACTTTGATATTTGTACCTTCAAAAAAGTTTTTTTTCGAAGTACGATCGATAAAATCTCTTGGAATAATTGATGGATATTGTTGTGTCCATGAAACTATAGTGACGTCAGCGCCAAGTTTATTCAGCGCTTTTGCAAGCGAGGTTGTATAATTTGCAATTCCTCCCTTGAATTGCGGGCCCGGGCCGAAGATTACAACATTTCTCATTTTTATAATTGTTCTTTTCTAATTTTTCGAGTTTTTTACAGCCACGTTGTAAACCCGCTTCATTCCTTCTTCAACAGAAATCTTCGGCTCCCATCCTAAAATCTGTTTTACAAAACTCATATCGCAGTAGCGGGAATGAACTCCCATCGGTTTGTCGACTAATGGTTTTATAGTTGGTTCATATCCGGCAAAGCCGCAGAAAATTTTAATCAAATCCATGAACGTAGTTAATCTTCCCGAACCAATGTTGATTGCGGTTCCATCATGAATTTTATCCATTGCAAGAAACATACAATCCATAACATCATCAATATGAACAAAATCTCTTCCCTGCAAACCGGTTCCCCAAACAACGAAAGGATCTTCCTTTTTTGCCGCCCGCATTGCAATTGCGGGAACGGGATATGTTAAATCCTGGTCTTCGCCATAACCGCTGAATGGACGAATGCATACAATTGAAATTCCATAATGTTTTGCTGCAATCTTTGCTAAAAATTCACCTGTCATTTTTGTCCAGCCGTAAGTAAGATCAGGCATACCGAGCGTAAAACCATCGATATTAATATCGGCTTCTTTAAGTGCAACAGCATCGCTCTCGGTTTGCATATTAATTGGATAAGCAGCAGAAGAGCTTGGATACATTACACGTTCCGGTTTTGCTTTTGCAATCCAATTAAAAAATTCTGCATCAATTGCCAAATCAAGCGCTACAGCCATCGGGTCACCTTCAATTTTTGCCCGGCCGCCAACAATTTCAGCAAAATGAAATGCATCGCCGATTCTTTCAATTTTTAACCCATATTCGTTTTCAAGCCATTGGGGTTCATCTTGAATTTTAGTTAGGAACTTTCGGAAATCCATTTTCCAGAAAAATAATCTTTCATCCTTTCCGAAAATTTCTATGTCTTTAAATTTTCGAGTCGTTGTATCCTGAAGCCATGTTGATGGGTGAGTTCCTACAGAGAGATCGTCAATCATTAAAACACAATCGTTTGTTCTTTTTAATAATTGCTTAACAGTATTGCGTCCCACAAATCCGCAGGCGCCGGAGACAAGATGATATTTCATGCTAATTTATCCTTAGAGTTGGGCGAAAAATAAGAATTTTATATCGAACGGAGAACGAAAGAGTAAGGATAAAAAAAGCCCCGCAGAATTTGTTTTTCAATAAACTCTAGCGGGGCAGTTTTAATTATTTCTTTTCTTTGATAACGTATTCTTTTTCGGAATGTGTGTTGTGAACAATTAACTCGCCAATTAAACCGATTGCAAAAAATTGCACACCAACTATTATCAGCAAAATTCCAAGAAAGAAGATTGGACGGTTATTAATTCCAATATTAAATAAAATTTTCTCTATGGTTAGCCAGGCACTTATAATAAATCCAGCCAGTGTGGAAATCATTCCAATAAAACCAAATAAGTGCATCGGGCGTTTGATGAACCGTACAGTAAAGATCACAGTAATCAGGTCAATAAAACCTTTAAAGAATCTTGAGACACCAAATTTAGTTTTACCGTACCTTCTCGGATGATGCTTTACTACAATTTCAGAAATAGTAAAACCTTTCCATTTAGCAAGTACCGGAAGATAGCGGTGCATTTCACCGTAAACATCAAGAGACTGAACAACAGATTTGCGGTATGCTTTCAAGCCGCAGTTAAAATCGTGAAGTTTAACGCCGGAAAGAATCCTGGTAACAAAATTGAAAAATTTAGATGTGATTTTTTTTATAAATGGGTCGAATCTTTTTTTCTTCCATCCTGAAACAAGGTCATATCCTTCTTCAAGTTTTTTCAGAAGGTTGGGGATTTCTGCCGGGTCATCCTGTAAATCGGCATCCATTGTAATAACGGCATCGCCGGTAACATTTTTGAAAGCTACTTGAAGTGCGGCACTTTTACCATAATTCGATCTAAAACTGAAGTAATGAACTTTATTATCTGAACGGGAAAGTTCTTTGATAATAGAAAGGGATTTATCTTTACTTCCGTCGTCAATAAAAAGAATTTCGTAATCAGATGAAACAGTGCGCAGCGCTTTTCTGATTTCCTGGTATAAAGGACGAATTGATTCCTCTTCGTCAAGTAAAGGAACGACTATAGAAACCTTTTTGAAGCTTACTTGCTGAACCACAACCGGCTGTTGCGGTTGATTGGAATCATTAGATTTCTGTTTGTAGTTTTTTCTATAATAAGGTGGACGTCTGTACGGTCTTTTCTGTTTTTGAGCCGGCTGCTGTGTCTGGCCGGAATTTGTTTCCTGTTGCGGTTCGTTTGTGTTTTCTTCCATATTTATCTAAATCAAATTGAACAATATTCAAATCAAAGTTAAATCTTAACAAAGCTAAAAGCAATTTGACACTGCATTAAACAATATTTAGTTTTTGGCAAAGAGAAATTATGGGACATATAATTTTTTGGGCGATCGTTCGAACAGCACTATTAATTCCTGCAATGTGGGCTCTTTACGGTGTAGTGGATTATAGATACTGGTGGTGGATGGTAATTTTTTCTGTCGCCGCAATAATTATTTACCCAATTTCAATTCAATACAGAATTTTTATTGAAGAGAACAAAGAAATAATTGAACATACGCTTTGTTCAACCTGTAAAAGTTTTGATAAAACCGCTGTCATTTGCATGAAGCTGGATAAACACCCGACATTAAAAGAGCTTCCTTGTGAAGGACTCGAATGGGAACCGGTTGGTAACGAAAATGAGCAAAAAGAAATCGATATCTAACAAAGAACTTGCTGTAGAAAAAAGCATTACATTTTGCGCCGAATGCGGCGAAGATCTTTCCATGTTCGGTATTGAAGAAGTGGATAGAAAAAAAGTTGAAGAACGCCACCGGAAATGTAAAGAAAAAGGAAAATTTAAAGGCGACGTTTGTTCGATGATGTTCATTTCTGATGAAAAGGAGCTTCCCCCTCTTTCAGACGAAGCTGATTAAACAAATCCTTTAATGCATTAATGAAGCGCGGGCCCGGACGCGAATACAAATCCCGATTTACAAAGATTACATTCCCTTTTTTAATCGATTTCAATTTACTCCATTCCGGGTATGCAGACTTGATTTTATCTATGCTGTCGTTCCCATCGGTTGGATAAATAATATAATCCGGATCCCGTTTCAAAATTTCTTCTCTGTTAAACAGGGGATAACTGACGGGGGAATCATCTGCAATGTTCTTTAATCCACAAAACTGAAGGTATTCATTAATAAATGTGTTTTTGCCAACAAGCATCAGGGGACGAAGCTCAACAATATACATTGCGCTTTTATTGAGATTACTATTTTGTTTTTTGATTGAAGCAATTGAAGAATCCCATCCGGCAATTTTAGTTTTGACATCGACCGAAAATATTTTTGCTATATCCGAATATGTCTTTCTAATGCCGGAATAATTTCGAGGGTTTGAAACAAAAATTTTTAAGCCCAGTTCACGAAATTTATCATAAGTATCTTTTGTATTTCCCTCTACGGTAATAAAAATTAGATCGGGTTTTAGTGAAACAATTTTTTCAAAATTAAATGTTAACATATCGCCAACTTTTTCTATTCGTTTGGCGGCGTCAGGGTAATTACAGTATAAAGTGTTGCCCACTAATTTATTCTGAAGACCAAGATCATAAATCATTTCTGTGATGTTTGGGGCAAGCGAAATTATTCTTTCTGGCGGATTCTTAAAAACAAATTCGTTGTTCAGATCATCTGCAATTTTGTTTTTTGAAAGATCATGTTTCTTTTCGGGGGAACATGAAATAATCAGTAAACAAATAATTATAGATAAGTTTATTGTTATAAAATTTCCTTTACGTGAAAGATTCGGCATTGATTAAGTGCTTTCCAAATATTTGAAGAACAAAATAAAAGAATTTTGAGGTGAAAAAATAACTTAAAAGGTTAAACAAATTATTAAAATTAGAATATCTTGCGGTAAAGAATGAGGCGATATAAAATCGCCTCTTTTTATGTAGAAAATTATTTTTTTGCTGAACGCTTCATCTCTTCATCTTTTTCTTTTATTTCGGTTAATGCCATTTGCATTGAGCTCCATCCGTACCAAAATGAATAATCGGGATTCATATGAAACGCTCCCTGAAATGTTCTCATCCTATATTCCAAAAACATTACAAAAAGTTTTTGCTCAATTTGCTTGGGTGCATCATGAAAAGTTAAAACATTTGGATATGCGAATTCATAATTTTTCGGCTTTTCAATAATCTTTCTATCATAAAGATCCGCAACCGTTTCAATGGCCTGCGCCATTAATCTGTCAGCACGGCGAATCATCTCGTCGGCTTTAGTTAATTCTGTTTTTGCAAAATTATCCGAATGACATTCGCTACAAACAGAAATCATTTTATTCCTTTCATTTTGCCAGTCTTCTTCTGTTAATCTTGCAACGTTTGCCGCTTTGACGGTTTCTAAAAGTTTTGTCGGGTTACCCTTGGGATCCAAAACTCCAAGTGCTTTTAAAATTGTAGCCCGGTCATTTGCCCATTGTTTATCTTCCGGCATAGGAAGTCTTACTGCTAAAAATCCCCAGGCAGTTTTCACTTCATGATTACCATTTGACATGTGACATGTTTGACATGTTGGAGCAGCAGTTGTCTCGGGTAAAGTTTTATTCTGTTTTAATAAATACCTTACACCATGTTTTGAACTTGAATACATTTCCCATTGCGGATGATCAAAACCCATGTGGCATGTTTGACATGCTTGAGGTTGTTGCGCCTCTTTCTTGGAAAAAGTGTGCCGTGTATGACATGCATCGCAGGATGCGTGGCCAAATGTTGAACCTTCATTCTTGAGTCTTTTTATTTCACTTTCTTCTTTTAACCCGATTTTATGACAACCACCACAGCCTTTCTGCCCATCCATCATTGCCATTGGCTGCATATGTGCTGTTGGCATTGCATTCATTGCTGCCCATGCAGCGGCGTGCTTGCCTTTCTTATATTGATCAACTTGTTTATCATGACAGAGTGCACAGGTAGATGGTGTTGGGGTTACAGCTTTTGCATAATCTTCCATTGTGTTATGATCATCACCATGACAGTTATTGCATTCTATTTGGTTTTCTTTATGTTTACTTAACTCCCAATCGCTCACGATTTTTGGGGTGATTTTGTAATGGCACTCAATACATGTTGAAGATTGAGAATACAGCAGTGACGAGATTAAAAATAATATGCAAATCACCTTTATTGGTTTCATATTCTCCTCCGGTTAAATTAAAGATGTATCCCTCTGCTTTAATTTATTGGAGTCGGAAATTATTGTCAATTAAATTTATCAGACTTCTTTTTTGAAATAATTTTTAATCTGTTTTAGTTTGACATTCCCTCAAATGATATTTAGGTTCCACACCGGTTTTATAATTTTTCCCAAACACAAAATTGGATTTCTAAATGGGTAATCAACTCTGGCAAAGAAAACCTGTAGAGCATTTTGAAGCTGAAATGAAAGAAAGTAAACTCAGTCGTGTGCTTACGAAAACAGGTTTAACATCTCTTGGCGTGGGCGCTATAATTGGTGCCGGAATTTTTGTTATGACAGGTGTTGGCGCAAAAGAATATGCTGGACCTGCATTGGCTCTTTCGTTTATTGTTGCTGGAATAGGGTGTACTTTTGCTGCACTTTGCTATGCTGAGTTTGCTTCATTTCTTCCAGTTGAAGGATCAGCGTATGCTTATTCTTACGCAACAATAGGAGAATTATTCGCATGGATTATAGGATGGGATCTTATACTTGAATATGGAATGGCAGCCTCGGCAGTGGCAGTTGGCTGGTCTGGTTATCTTAATAAATTTCTGCATCTCTTCGATATTAAACTTCCTATTTGGCTTATGAATGATCCTTTTACAGCAAAGGAAATGCTGGCCGATGCTGCACAAAAAGGAACAATGACAGATCTTGCAACAAAATTTTCTGATTTAACACTTCCAACAATTGGAGGTATTCATGTTGCGTGTAATGTCCCGGCATTTTTAATTATATGGGTTCTTACTGCTATTCTTGTAAGAGGAATTAAGCAGGCTGCTAACACCAATAATCTTATGGTCTTTATAAAAGTAATTGTTGTGTTGTTTATAATTATTCTTGGTGCTCAATATATTAATACAGCAAATTGGAGTCCGTTCATTCCTGAACGCGGAAGTTATACTGATGCACTAGGAAATTCTCATCATGCATATGGATGGATTGGAATAGTTGCGGGTGCCGCCTATATATTTTTCGCTTACATTGGATTTGATACTGTTTCAACCCACGCGGGTGAAGCAAAAAATCCTCAAAAAGATGTTCCGTTTGGAATTATCACTTCATTAATTGTTTGTACAGTCCTTTACATCGCCGTAGCTTTAGTATTAACAGGAATGGTTAATTACAAAGACATTGATATTACTG
>DAIEQP010000092.1 GCA_027347805.1 Ignavibacteria bacterium
GGTTATACTTTAACAAGACCCCCTGAAGAAATAAATATTGGCGAGGTGCTAACTTCATTAGGCGGAAAACTTTTTGATGATTCATTCTGCGGCACTCATACCGGCGCTGCTGATATCTGTACTAATTCCATAGATTGTTCAGTAAGATCTCTTTGGAAAGTAATTCAGGATTCTGTTGATTCTGTTGTTGGTAAACTAACACTCAGAGATTTAATGGGTAGTGAAGTTAATTTCTTTGAAAGTGTTGAAGAAAGAAGGTTTTAGTAAAAGTTTTATAATTTTATACCGTCAGATTGTGTTATACAAATTTGGTCAATCTACTTTTAACCAAAAGCTTTTAGCAAATACATTGAAATCATTGAATCATTTCTTTATTTTGCTCGCCTGTCAATTGGGAAATAAAATGAAAAGATTAATACTAACCTCTTCCGTTTTTTTATTTATTCTTATCGCTTTTAATGGGTGCTGTAACTGCGGTCAATCAAATTCCACTGAAAATACAGTTAGAGGTGTTATTACAATGCTTGGCAACGATCCTTTTTCTGAAATTGGAATTAAGACAGAGGATAATATTAACATAGTTTTGATTTGCAGTAAAGAATTGAAGAAAGAACTAATTGATGCACAGGGGAAATTATATTTAATTCAATTTTCCGAGAAAAAAGTTTTAGATAATGTGCCGGCCGTCGTTGTCGAAAAAGCTATCCCAATAATTCAAAAATAATTTAATACAGGATTCCTATGAGACTTGTAAAATATTTTTTCTTCTTCTGCTTAATATTTAGTTTTTCATTATTTGCCCAGACAAAAGTTGAAGCAAATGTAGCAGATGAAAGTGCGTATTCAAACCAGATTCACCCGGTTGATCCTGCACCTTTGTTGGAACAATACTATAAAAGAAACGGAATAGATCCTAATAAAGAAATTCCGCGCGCATTGCTTAAAACTTCTGCATGGAATTTTAAAGTTGGCGATACAAAAACATTCAAATTAGCAGATCTTTCTCCAAGCGGCGTAACTTATTCATCTGCGTTTACATGCAGAGCGGTAGGAAATTACTGCTACATTTTTGTTGAGGATTCTGTTTGGACCGTGAAAGTTGATCAAAACGCTGTTGATAGTGTTCGAATAGCATTCGATTCAAAAACACCTGCAAATAAAGCAAAAGGTATTTACCAGACTGATACAGAAGTTTTCGGCAATCCTCCAAATGTAGATAACGATCCTAAGATAATTATTCTTATTCATAATATTAAGGATGGCTTTACTGGTTCAGGCGGTTATGTAGCGGGTTATTTCTCTTCATCAGATGAAACCGGCAGCAACGGCAATACTCCATCTGAAATTTATCATCTGGATGCTTATCCATTGAATCTAAAAAAAGCAAGCGGGCTTCAGTTAGGTATGAGCACAACAGCACATGAATTCCAGCACATGATTCATTATAATTATATCAAAGGTGCTACTACATTTTTTAATGAAGGATTTTCATTGGCAGCTGAAATAATAAACGGATATGCAATTGAAAATCAATCCGGTTATGTAAATGAAACAAACCGTTCATTAACTACATGGCGTGCACTTAGCGATGCAAATGTTACTAATGATTATTCGCGTGCAGCAAGATTCTTTTTATATGTCTATGAGCAGTTCGGTTCAACTTTTTTTACAAAGTATCTGGCGCAGCAGGCAGACGGTATTTCGGCAATCAATTCTGTATTAACTTCAATGGGCAGCACAAGAAAATTTCAGCGTATAGTTGCTGATTGGTTTATGGCAAATATGGTTAACAATAAATCAGTTAGATCCGAATGGGGTTATACTTATCCCAATCTTTTGTACCCGGTTGCAAGAATTCATACGAATCCGAATTTAAATTATGATGACAACCTTGCAGGATTTGGTGTTCAGTACATTACTTTTAATAGCGGTAAAAGTTTAACAATAAAATTCAATGATAAACAAAATTACGGCATTGAGATAAAAGCAATTAAATATGGCAGCGGTGCGCCGGTTGTTGAAGACGTAATCGCCGGTTCAAATTATTCAGTCCTCGATTTTGGAACAGTGTATTCTAAAGTAACTTTTGCAGTTTATTTTACATCAGATCTTTTATCTTTGACGGCAACAATACCATATTCATATACGGTAACAGGAACTGCTTCTTCATCAACTCAAGTCGTTTCATACGATACAAAAGAACCGTTAGGAATAATCAATTTTCCTGCCGGCGATTCAGTTGCAGTAGTTTTCAATGGTGTATCTGGTTCAAGACTTGATTCGATTCGAGTTGCAGTTAGAACGTTATCTACTATAAATGGCGGATTATATAAATTTAATTCTGCTTTTAATAGTGATGTCACAAAACCAATCGGTTCAACTTTACTTGCGTCGCTTAGTGGAGTGGGGAAAATTTATAATGCAACTCCATATCCCGTACCATGGAATAATTGGTGTAAGATAGATCTCAGAAGCAAAAATATAGATGCAAGCAATGCTTTTGTTGCGGAATTTTTAGTAGAAGGAACTTATACTGCAGGTTCTTCTACAGGACCAAATAGAGTAATGTTTACATATCAGCCGTCTTCTAATAGCTTAAGTTATTCAACATCGAGTTCCGGATCGAGAAGGTGGTTCAATTTTTATGTTGATAAGGATGCTGTATCAGATTCGTTTTATACTTATCTCATTCGTGCATACGTAACAATTGGTACAGTTGGTGTAGAAGGACCAGTAGAAATTTTACCTTCTGCTTTCACACTGGATCAGAATTACCCAAATCCTTTTAATCC
>DAIEQP010000418.1 GCA_027347805.1 Ignavibacteria bacterium
TTTTTGAAATTCGGAAATCTATCGTCTGAATCAAGAGTTTTAAGCGCACTGAAATATAATCTTGTTTTTGTCTGCACAGAATTTGGAATTGCTATTCAGAAACAGGGTGCAACAAACTTAGCAGCTCCTGAAAGTTGGAACAGCTATACTTACGATGCGCAGCTTCCATTTAATTCTGCCAGTAAACTTGGTGTTTATAATTCAAATGTAGTTTTGGGTACCACAACTGGAATTTTTAAATATCAGAATAATTCTTGGTCACTCCTTGCACTCAAAGATTCATCAATAATCGATCTGCATTCTTCTGCATCAAATTTATATATTATTACAAAATCCAGGTTATATTCATTTAGTAATAATCAGATTACAAAACTGTATGAAAACTCTAATTGTATTTTTTCATCCGTTTACTCAACAGCACAAGCTGTTTATGTTTCGTCAAATAAAGGAATTATTGAATTCAAAAATGGCAAAGCAAGAATAATCGCTCCCAATTCACCTGACGGGAATTCATTTGTTAATATGTCAGTTAGCCCATCCGGTACTTTATGGACTGCAACGGGTAAGGATTTGAATGGTAAGGGATTTTTCGAGTTTGATGGAAACAACTGGAAGATATATAACAAAACTGCAAGTAAATCAATTTTATCAAATGCATTTTATAGTGTGTTTGCCGGAAGCGATTCTTCTGTGTACTTAGGCAACTGGGGTTTGGGGGCAGCAATTTATAAGAATGGTAAGATCGATACAATTACTATAAATAATACTCAAATGGTTGGTATTCCTAACGATGTAAAATTTCTAGTTATAAGTGATATTAAAACAGATTCAAAAGGAAATGCCTGGTTTCTGAATTATATCAGTAAAAATGCAAAACCGCTGAATGTTTTTACCAAAGATAAAAAGTGGTATTACTATACGCTTACAAATCCTTTGGTTTCTTCAAATGAATTTTTTGATAAAATGATTATAGACCAGAATGATACCAAATGGTTTGTAGCAAAAGAAGGAAACCGTGGAGTCTATTACTTCAATGAAAATGGTACTTACTCCACTTTAACAGATGATTCCCAAGGAATGATTTCTACCTCTGACGGTCTATTAAGTGATTTAATTAATTGCTTAGCTCTTGACAAGCGTGGTCAAATCTGGATTGGCACCAACATCGGGATTACATTAATCGCTGATCCAACAAAACCAAGATCGATGATGTCCAGCACATCAACTTCACCATTCGGAAGAGCAATAAGAAATCAAAACATTAACTGCATTGCTGTGGATCCGATCGATCAAAAGTGGCTTGGTACAAGTAACGGTGTTTTTGTTTTATCTTCAGACGGATATCAACTTGTTAATCAATACAATGTTAAGAATTCCCCGCTGCCGGACAATAATATTCTCAGTATTGCAATCGATCCTAAAAGCGGGAAGGTTTATTTTGGAACCGATTACGGTTTGGCTGAATTAAAAACTGAATTCGTTCAGCCAAATGAAAGTTTTAATACAATATTTACATACCCAAATCCCTTTATTGTTGGAAATAGCGAAACTCCTTTTGTAACAATTGATGGTCTTGTGAGAAACAGTAACATAAAAATCATGAACATTTCCGGCGACTTAGTTTGTGAAATAAAATCTGCCGGAGGAAGAGTTGCGTCTTGGAATGGAAAAGATATGAATGGTAATTTTGTTTCATCAGGCATTTATATTTTGGTAGCAAGTGATCCGGAAGCAAATAATGTTGCAACAGCAAAGATTGCAGTTATTAGAAAATAAAATTGAAAATGGAGTTATTCGGTTAAATGATTGACATAAGGAATTTATCGGTTCAATTTACAGGTGAATATTTATTTGAAAATGTCAATCTAAGAATTTCGCGGCACGATAAAATTGCACTTGTTGGTTCAAATGGGACCGGCAAATCAACATTTTTGAAACTGCTTACAGGTCTTGACCAGGCTGAATCGGGCGAAATAAGAAAACAAAAAGGTATTCGATTAGGATATCTTCCGCAGGATATAATTGCTTTCAAAGGACAGACACTTTTTAATGAAGTTAAGTCTTCCCTTCCAGATATAACTTCACTTGATGAACGTGAAAAAGAAATTATTGATGAATTGAATCAACCTAATATTTCCGAAGAAGACAGGCAGGAATTGCTTGAAGAACTTGGAGAAATTCATCAAAGGAAAGAACAGATCGATTTTTATTCGGCAGATTCAAGGATCGAGAAAGTATTGATTGGACTTGGTTTTTCTGAAAAAGATTTTTTCAGAAGGACTGAAGAATTCTCGGGCGGCTGGCAGATGAGAATTCAAATGGCAAAGATACTACTCTCTCAAAATGATCTGTTGATTATGGATGAACCGACGAATCATCTGGACATTGATACGCTTGAATGGCTGATCAGTTACCTGCAGAATTCTGAAATAGCATTAATAATTGTCTCTCACGACAGACATTTTATAAATAATGTTACGACCAAAACATTAGAAATTTATGATCACCAAATAAATTTTTATTCGGGCAATTACCAGCAATACCTAAATTATAAAGACGAACGGGAAAAGCAGCTCATATCTCTTCAAAAGAATCGAGAAAAAAGAATAAAAGAACTGGAAAGTTTCATCGATAGATTCAGGTATAAAGCAACAAAAGCAAAACAAGTTCAGAGCAGAATAAAACAACTTGAAAAAATTGAAACAGTTGAACTGGCTGATGAAGAGAAAAAAATTGCTCTAAGATTTCCCGACCCGCCAAGAAGCGGATCTGTCCCAGTTGAATTAATAAATATCTCACATTCATATGGATTGAACGAAGTTCTAAAAAACGTTTCTCTTCAAATTGAACGTGAAGATAAAATTGCAATTGTAGGACCAAATGGAGCAGGCAAAACTACTTTAACTAAAATTATTTCTTCCAGGATTATTCCAAAGCAAGGTCTCGTTCAGCTCGGCCACAATACTTTACTTTCATACTACGAACAGGAAGTTGCAGATTCGATTGATCCTGAATTCGACCTAATTGATGCATTGGAAGATGTAAACAATGATTTATCGGCAGGCCATTTAAGAGGAATTCTTGGATCATTTCTTTTTTCCGGCGATGCTGTCTTTAAAAAAATAAAAGTATTATCAGGCGGAGAAAAAAGCAGAGTTGCACTTGCCCGTCTTCTTCTTACAAAAGCCAATGTTATTATTTTGGATGAACCTACAAATCACCTTGATTTTACATCCAAAGCAATTCTGCAGGAAGCCTTCATAAATTTCAGCGGTACATTAATTATTGTTTCCCACGATATAGATTTTCTTCAGCCGGTTGTAAACAAGGTACTTGAAATAAGAGACCAGGCAGTAAGAGTTTACCCCGGTGGCATTGATTATTATTTGCAGAAAAGGCAGGAGCTGCTTTTACAGCAATCAACTCTTCAAACAAAGATTCAAACTGAAGAAAAATCTACTCGAAAAGATCAGAAAAGATTTGAAGCTGAAATTCGGCAAAAAAAATATAATGCGACCAAAGATTTGAGAAAAAGATTAGAGAAAGTTGAAACAGAAATTTCAAAACTGGAAGATCTCAAAAAACAACTTGAGGCAGAATTATCTAGCGAAAAGGTATTCAGCAATCCCCAGCTTGCTAAAGAAAAAAACCTTGAATATGAAAAATCCAAAAATCAGCTTGAACTTACTTATGATGAATGGACTAATATCAGTAATGAAATTGAGCTGATCGAAAAAGAATTCGATTTAGATTAAGAACCTAAAAATTCTTCGGCAAGTGCAATTCCACCATAAAGTGCAGCATCATCGCCAAGCTTTGTTTCAAAAATTTTAACACATTCACCAGGTGCAGGTAAAACTGCTTTCAAAAAGGAAGTTTGAATTTTTGGCATCATATAATCATGCATTGCCTCAATTACTCCGCCTCCCAGAACAATAGTATCAATATTTAGTAAAGTAGTAATACTGCCTAAAACTGTTCCAATTGTCTTACAGGCTTTATTTATTTGCTTAA
>DAIEQP010000420.1 GCA_027347805.1 Ignavibacteria bacterium
TATCGAAGATGTAATTCACATTCATCTGAATGCCCCCATCTGACACACTGTTGCTCGTCTTTCTTGCACTGCTCAGCTTGGGATCAATCTGTCCATCGAATTTGCTGATTGATAAACTTATTTCATAAAATAAAGGACTATCGCCGACCTGGAACCATTTGAAGCCAAAAACTTTATTATTCCAGCTGTAATCTTCAATTCGCGGATCTGTGTGAGTAATATTATCATTGCTGAAAAATCC
The DNA here is from genome assembly GCA_027347805.1 of Ignavibacteria bacterium. Taxonomy (GTDB): domain Bacteria; phylum Bacteroidota; class Ignavibacteria; order Ignavibacteriales; family Melioribacteraceae; genus Stygiobacter. Next base: position 242 of record DAIEQP010000420.1, read on the forward strand.
ATTTAAATAAAACTTTGCACCTTTTATAAATTCATCATCGCTAAAATTTGCTTTAAATGAAAAATCGCCAAAATCGATCGGGACATTTTGTTCATTCAAGAATTTCTTAATGATCTGGCTTGAATAACTTTTCCTGCCGGTAAAAATGAAAGAACCATTAGGAAGCGGACCTTCGAGCAAAACTTTTGCAGTTAAGAAACTAGCTGAAGCTTTTGCACCGAAACTATTTTTGTTTCCATCCTTTGTTATAATACTCATTACTGAAGAGAGCCTTCCGCCGAATTCAGCTGCAAAACCCCCCTTGTAAAATTCTATATTGTTAATCATATCAGGATCAACAACACTGAACAATCCAAGTGCATGAAATGGATTATAAATTGTAAGACCATCAATTAAAACTAAATTCTGATTGCTTGCGCCGCCTCGTACATAATATTGTGCAGAGACATCACCGGTGGACTGCACACCCGGCAGATATTTTATTCCCCTGAATACATCTGTTTCAACTCCTTTTGGTATTGATTCCAATTCTCGCGCGCCGATTCGCTGCATGCTGATGCTTGTCGAATTTTCATCCTTGTACCGTTCTCCCACTCTCTCAATCGTTTTCATCTGTATCCCGGATTGTTCCATCGGGATGTTGTATTGAGTAACTTTATCCTTTGCCAATTTTATTTGAATAACTTTTGTTTTGTATCCGACATAAGAAATTATCAATGTCAGATTTTTTTCGGCGGGAAGTGAAGGAATAATAAAATATCCGCGCACATCGGTGTTGGCTCCCCGATTAGCTTCTTTTACATATGCAGTTGCATAAACAAGCGCTTCGGCAGAAAGTGAATCGGTTACAAAACCGCGGAGTGTTCCTAAATCCTGTGCAATTGAAAATGTTGCTGTAAATAGAATCACAAGTGCAGTAATATTCCGGAATTTTATTCTATTCAATACAAGCAACCTTATGGATTTAGTTTAACAGGACAAATGTATTTTTTTGCCCTGCTAAATTAAGTCCATTTTTTTTTGCATCAAAAAATTATTCTTCTAATGTTGAAATATTTCCGGGATCCTGACCAAGGGCTTTTGCTTTCAATACTCTTCTCATAATTTTTCCTGATCTGGTGTTCGGAAGTGATTCAACAATTTCTACATGTTCTGGTTTAGCAATTGGTCCCACTTCATGACTAACATGCTGACGCAATTCTTCAACCAACTGAGGACTTGATGTCTTTCCAGCTTTGAGAATTACATAAGCATAAATTGCGTTCCCCTTTACTTCATGCGGCAGACCGATTGCAGCAGCTTCAGCAACTGCGCTGTGGCTTACCAAAGCACTTTCTATTTCTGCAGTTCCTAATCTGTAACCAGAAACTTTTATTACATCATCAACTCTGCCGATTATCCAGTAATAACCATCTTCATCCCTTCTTACACTATCGCCGGTTAAATACATACCTGGATATTTTGACCAGTACTGCTGAATGTACCTTTCTTCATCTTTCCAAACAGTTCTAATCATTGCAGGCCATGGAGTTTTAATTACAAGAAAGCCCTCTTCATTATCTTTTACAGGATTTCCATTTTCATCAACTACATCCATTTTAATTCCGGGGAAAGGACGAGTTCCGCTTCCCGGTTTTAAAGGAACTGTTGGAGTAGGTGTAATCATAAACATACCTGTTTCAGTCTGCCACCATGTATCCATAATCGGGCATTTTTCTTTTCCTACTACACGATGATACCATTTCCACGCTTCAGGATTAATTGGTTCACCAACAGAACCAAGCAGACGTAATGATGACAAATCATGCCTGTTAACCCAGCTTTCACCGAAACGCATCAATCCCCTGATTGCAGTTGGAGCAGTATATAAAATATTCAATCCATACTTTTCAATCATAGACCACCAGCGGTTTGGATATGGAAAGTTCGGAGCTCCTTCATACATAAATGATGTTGCACCAGTTAACAATGGAGCATAAACAATATAACTGTGGCCTGTAATCCAACCGGGGTCTGCGGCGCACCAATACCTGTCTTCCTCCTGAATATCGAAAACATATTTAAGCGTTGTGTAAGTACCTACCATATACCCGCCGTGAGTATGCAGAATAGCTTTCGGCTTTCCAGTTGTTCCGCTTGTGTATAAAATAAAGAGAGGATCCTCTGCATCCATTTCTTCAAGCGAACATTCTTTTGAAACGACGGGAAGGTTTATTAATTCATTATACCACATATCACGGCCGAATTCCATATTGATAGGCTGACCTGTTCTTTTAACAACAAGTACATGCTCAACAGTACCGCATCTTTGCAATGCTTCATCGGCAATCTGTTTGAGCGGAACAATTTTTCCTCTTTGATAAGCTCCGTCGGCAACGATTAAAACTTTCGAATTACTGTCTTCAATTCTTTCAGCAAGTGATTCAACAGAAAATCCTCCGTAAACAACAGAATGAATCGCACCTATTCTTGCGCATGCCAGCATTGCAATAATTATCTCAGGAATTCTTCCCATGTAAATTGTTACGCGGTCGCCTTTTTTAACTCCAAGACTTTTCAACACATTTCCAAAACGGCATGTTTCTCTTTGAAGAGAATAGTATGACATTGTTTTACTATCACCGTTTTCCCCTTCCCAGATTAAAGCAAGTTTATTTCTTCTGTAAGTTTTTACATGCCGGTCAAGACAATTGTAAGAAATGTTTGTTTTTCCGTTTACAAACCATTTATAAAAAGGTTTGCTGGAATCATCCATTACCTTATCCCACTTTTTAAACCAGTGAAGTTCCTCGGCGCGTTCTTCCCAGAATTTCTGGTAATTATCACCTGCATATTTATTTAATTCGTCCCAGTCTTTTATGTTTGCTTTATCTATGGTTTCTTGCGAAGGATAATAGACTTCCCCGGAAAGTTTTTTATTACTCATTTATTTCCTCCAGTGAATGTTTGATGTGTTATTCTTAAATCAAATTAATGCATCAAAATTCTAAAATCAATCTGGATAAATTTAATTATACCTTATAGCTGATATATTTGTCTGATAATTTATTTAATTCCACAACTTCGAATGACAACTGTAACATGATATGCCTGCGCTTCCCCCTTTTAAATCAGAGCCGTGGCATGAGATGCAATTTGTTGAAGCACTGTTCAATCCTGATTTATGCATCACTCCTTTTTCGCTTACTGTATGATCAACTGGGACAACTGAGCTTGATGTATTTGAAGTACTTTGTGTAGGCTCTGAAGAATTTGAACATCCAAAAAATATTGCGAGTAAAATTACTGCTGGAAGTATTTTCATTTTGCAACTCATCTATTTTTAATCTTAGACGATTCTTTCTTCCTTAACTTGCGCAAAGATTTTTGGGAATATATTATGAATGATGTTTAGTTAACTTTTCTCCTCCCCATCCACTCTAAATTATTTATCAAGCAATTCTTTATCAACCCCTTCATTTGTCATTTTGATTTGTTTTATGAATCCCTCCTCATCAAAGTACATTCTGTCAATGCAGACCACCCTGTTATCTCTTGCATTACTTCCCTTTGGCCTGCGGTGATAAATAATATACCAAAAATCCTTAACTGGATTTTTAATAACAGAATGATGTCCTGCACCGGCTGCAATATTTTCATCCTGCTGAGGAATTTTTCCGATTCTTTTAAATGGACCAGTTGGTTTATCTGCAATTGCATAAGCAACACTATAATCCGAACCGCCCCAGTTTCCTTCAGACCACATGAAATAATATTTCCCGTTCCGATAAAACATGAAAGGTCCTTCAACATATTGCTCAGGAGTGATTTCCATAAATACGGTTCCATCATCAAACTGAATGAATCCTGTAAAGTCATCATTCAACTGTGCAATATTGCAGTGTCTCCATCCTCCGTAAATCAGATAATATTTCCCATCATTATCATGAAAAACAAACTGATCAATCGGCTGGGCATTATTATAAAAATTTCCAACCAGAGGTTTCCCTAAATAATCTTTATATGGTCCCGCTGGAGAATCAGCAACAGCTATTCCAATTCCACCGGTATGACTCGAAATATCTTTTTCATCCCAGTATGGACCGCCCGGACGCTGAAGATCATTTGCAGAAAAAAACAGATAATATTTTTTTTCTTTCTCAATTACTGCAGGAGCCCACATTGCTTTGTGTGCCCATTTTATAATTGAGGTATCAATTACAGAAAGATGCTTCTCCCATTTAACAAGATCGTATGATGAAAATGCATCCATGAAAACCTGCTTTTCATATTTATCCGAGTATGTTGGGAATATCCAGTATTGATTTTGAAATATTGCGCCTTCAGGGTCGGAGTAATTTCCTTCAAGTATTGGATTGCCCGATTTCTCATTATGAATTTGACTGAATAAATTTGTGATGCAGACAAGAGATAATATTAAAATTTTTTTCATGCGGGAGTTTATTTTATTTCTATATCATATTTTCTAAGCAATCCCGGCAAACCATTAAGGGAAAATTTTGCCTTCTTTATTTTATTTCCGTCGGGATTAATATCATAATTATATGCAGATGTAAAATCCGCCTTTTCCAATATTGACTGGCTGAATGCTGCCTTGAATAAATCGCATTCGTCGAATGTTGAACCGCTTAAATCGCATTCCGTAAAATCAACTTCGTGAAGCAGGGACTTTGTAAATGAAGTCTTATTTAATTTCTTTCTGAAGAATGATGAATGATTCAATACGCAGTTTTCAAAACTGAATGATAACCCAAATTCGTTACAGTTTTCGAATTGTATTCCAAGCAATTTACAATTATTAAAATGCACATCTCTAAAAGCTGCCTGACTTACATTTACAAGACTGAGATTGCAGTCAATAAACCGGCAGTCAATGAATATTGCCTCTATCAATTTTACCTTAGTAAAATCGCAGCTTCTAAAAGTGCACCGCTCATATTCATATTTACTGAAAATATGCTTATCAAAAACTTCCTGCTGAATCTCTTTTTCAAATATTAATTCTCTTTCCATCCAATTGTGCAGTTTAGTGGTGATAATTATTGTTGGTATGAATTTTCATTCAAATCACACATACAAATTTAATTGAATAAACTTGATTTGTCAGGAGTGTGAACAATTGAAATCCAGGGGTCATTTAATAAGCATTTCTTTTGCTTTTTGAAAACTCTCTACAAAGAAAAATTGATTTCCACGGTTGCACTCAATTATAAATGCTCTCAAACTTTGGCTCATAGGTTTATCCCAGCTGCCTATAATTGCCAGCTTAACATTATAGTTAACACATTTCTGAAGAATTTCTCCGGCAATACCGCTGCTGAGTCTGAAAAAATCTGAAATAATATTTTCTTCTTTTATAATTATTCTGTGAGCGCCGTTATATGAAGCATCTCCGATTAAATCCAGTGCATCCTGAAGATCTCCGATTACAATTTCATCGCTAACGACTTCTGCTATCGCAGTATCATCGAATTTGTGAAATATTAATTCCATTCCTTTATTCCAATTACTGATTTGATTTTCAAAAATATATTCTGTGTCGTCCCTACGGGACTCATTATTTTTTCATTGCTAAATTTTCTACCAATATGCCGTCCCGCTGGGACTTTTAATTCATTTATTTTAGCTCCGTAGGAGCGATATGTTGGTAGTTAAAATGCAATCACAAATTCTTTTGAGCTCCGTAGGAGCGGCACATATTTATTACAAACTGCTATTCCCTTCACCGCTTTTATCCCTGTCATCACCAATTTTTCTATCATTTCTTTGTTTATAATCGTTGAAGGAATAACTAAGACTGATTGATATCCCGCTGCTGTTAATCATGTGAAATCTTGAGTTTGTATAATAACCCGAACCATACGATTGGTTTTCATAACTGTTAAAGTTAAGTATATTAATCACACTCATGCTGACATTCAATTTACGATCAAAGAACCGTTTACTCAAATAAATCCCGGAATAGTGTGAAGCATTTCGTTTATATAATTTATTATCAACTGCCGGACGGTACATAAAATATATTGATGCATCTATATCCCACCATAATTTTAATCCAATGTTTGCATTAATTCTGTAAGTTTTATCCTCCATCGTTAAATCCTGCTGCAGATATTTTCCAGTTTGTTTCGTAAATGTACCGCCGAAAGAAATATTCATCATTGTAATGAAATCGGGTAAATGTATAGGCATCATTGGAGAATTGTAATATGGGAAAGTCAGATCAAATCCATACGATTCATTTTTATTTAGATTGATATAACTCGAAACCATTATAGAATCATTTTCAATTCCGCTTGCATTTGTAATTATCCCGGTTGATTTTGTGTAATATAAATTAATATAACGTGATAGATTCAACGCATATGAATTCGAATATGTTGGTTCCAACTTAGAATTGCCTTCAAAGAAAGTGTTTGGCCCGTTGTACTGTCTGAAAGGATTTAAATAATACATCTGCGGATAAGTAACACGCCGGAAGGTATTAAAACCAATCTGCAATAAATCACTTAGTTTGTAACTAACATTCAAATTCGGGAAATAGCTTAAATAATTTTCTCTAAAATTACTTTGCTGTGTAAACTGATTACCTTCGGTATTTAGATTCTCTCCTCTTAATCCAAATTTAATATCAAGCTTATCCAATTTGTATGCGTAAGTTAAATAAAGCGCATGAATGTTTTCTGTGTATTCAAAAATGTTGCTGAGTTTTAAACTATCACGCCATGTATTTGTTAAATAGGAAAAATCGTTAACAATGTAATCATTCTTTCTATTTCTCCTGGTAAAACTGTAACCTGTTTCCAATCTATCTGTGTTGAAGGGAAGCGAATAATCGGTTTTAAAAACAATTGTAGACGCATCCAGTTTTCTATCGCTTTTCTCTATCTGCGGTTTGGATGGAATATAACTGTATGCAACATCCATATCGCTCAAAGTTGTTCCGGTTATACCGGTATACATAAAATCAAAAGTTAATTCATTTCCCCTTTTCTCAAACTGCTTCTTGTAGAATCCGTAAAATGTTAAATCATTATTTGGTGATTCATTAGTAGTCGTGCGGTTAAATCCGTACTGCAATAAATTGCCTGAATTATAAACAAAGTTATCATTGTTCATGGAGTAATTATATCTCGATCCATTATATGTAGCGTATACAGTCAATGAATTCTTCGCGTCGAAATCATAATCAAAACCAAACTTGGCATAACCATACATACCATAATTGCTGCTGCCCCCTTTAGAGTTTTGATAATACATAAGCGGACTGTTGTAAACATATCTTTCTGATTCACTTTCATTCTTAGATTCATAATAATAACCATATGTTTCCATGAAAACATTTAGCTTATCAACTTTATAGTTTATATCGATACCTGCATAATTTGTTTTTGTTGTAGTTGAAGATAAATAAAGGGATCCGCTGAAATTATCGAACTGACTTTTCTTTGTAATTAGATTGATAATATATGTGCCCCCTTCCGCACTTTCTTTTGCGCCGGGAGCTAATATTACTTCAACCTGATCAAGCATTGTAGCCGGCATCTGGTTTAGCATTTCACCGGACATTGATGATTCATGACCATCCATTTTTATTTTTACACCTTCGCCACGAATTGTAATAGCATTTGTAGATGGATCTACATCCACCAATCCAGAATTTTTTAAAACTTCCGTGACAGTTCCTGAATTGCCCGGCATCCTGTCTACATTTAATACTTGTCTATCCGCATGTTCTTCTATCATCGGTTTAAGTGATTTGATAACTACTTCTTTCATCTCAATTGTTGTCGGTTCCAATTTTATCAAACCAAGCCTGCTCGTACTGCCGAGTGATACAGAATCAATTACCTGGGATATATATCCTACCAAAGAAAATTTTACCCTTACATTTGCTTCCGTGAGATTGGTAAACTCAAATCTTCCTTTCTCATCCGTATTTGTTCCATTCAATATTTTTGAACTTAATCGGGAAGAAATAATTACAGATACATTTGCAAGCGGTTTACTTGTAATCAAATCTAAAACGGTTCCATTCAGTTTGTAATTGTTTGGCTTTGCCAGTATAAACTGCATCGAAATAAAAACTAATACTAATATTCTTTTCATAATCTGCTGCCCACCCTGCTTGGTTATTAAGAGTTTATCTAATAATTGTAAATCAGTCATTTTGAATATCTTCCAATACCCTGTCCCGCCTGGGATCTATAATTTTAAATTCGGACATCTCTTTTTTATCAAAACAAATAATATTGGCTATATGCCTCTAATTACTGCCGAATCGATACTCACGAGTGGCAATCTGCCAGTCAAGAGTGGCTTAAAGACACTCGCGAGTGCCAAAATGCCACTCAGGAGTGGTTAAACGCCAGTCGCGAGTGGCAAAACGGCACTCCAGACTGGTAAAAGTGCACTCGTGAGTGGTAAACTGCCACTATTGAGTGGCAAACAAGCACTCCGGAGTGGCAAAAAGCCACTCCGGACTGGTAAAACGCCACTAATTTTAGTGATGCTGATACATCCCTGCACAGCATTACTGCTTTGGCTGTTCTTTTATGTTCCTCGATTTCTTAAAATATTTTGCCATTTCTTCATAGTCTGTCTGTAAACCAGGAATTTTATCCTTGTTTTGTTTAACAGCTGAATAGACATCAAGAGCTTCAACCATTGAATCGCTTAAAGCCGCAGTCAGAGTGTTATTCAGGGAATCCATAAACCGGTTAAACTCAGCAATAATTTCCAACAGCTCTTTGGCAAAAGTATAATCCTTGATGAACTCATCTTTATTGAATGCAAGGGACATCAGATTCGGATATGCCAGGATTGTATTATATGCCTTATCCAAAAAAGGCAGATAACCGTCGCTGGCTTTGAATACACTGATGAGTTCATCTGGAGTTAGAGTAACAATAAAAGAACATTTTGATTTTAACTGCTCAAGAAGCTGCTTGATTGAGTCTTTCAACTCTGCAGTCAAAATCGCAGATACAAGATTTTGAGTTGCCATATGGGCCTCCTCTTTTTTAATGTTGGTCCGCAAACCGCCCTCAGTTTGAGAGTGCCTGTCGGAACAGTTTTTACTCCGTACGTTTAATACGGAAAAACTTTCCAAGCATTAAAAACTTTTCTTTACCGGCCATTGCAGATACAGAATTACGACTTCACGTCCCAAGCCTGCAAGAGACGAACTCTGTAAATTTTTTATAGATAAAATATTTTTATGTGGTATTACACAATAAACGGAAATGAAACTTCTTTCAACAAATAGAATCTAACCCCAATTTTTGAAGATATAAGAAAGCGGCTCCCCGGGATTCGGTTCTTCAGCAAAATTGATAAACAACAATATATACTTCTTTAACTGATCGTATTTTAATTTAAAGTAAAATTAAAGTCAATAATATGGCGGCAAGTAAAACTTTTTGCACCTTTTGGGTGTTAGATTATTGAATTAAATAATCTAAATGGATTGAACCAGAACAGAATACATAAATTAATTTCTTACGTACTTATCGCGGGTTATATTAATCTGATTGCGATAACAGCATTCCATTTTCATGCATCCGGTTCAACCGGTGAAAAAGAATTTATTTCTGGCGGGGATAAAAAAGTAAATCTTATTGATCCGTACGGCAGCGGCGATTCCGGATGCGGATTAACTTATTTTGCATCGCTTCTTTATATAAATGAAAATCCATCAGCAGGATTATTACATTACCAATCAGAAAAAAATACTGCCCTAACATATTTTACAGAGCACACACTTTATTTCTTCAATAATTCCCACTCTCTGCGGGCTCCTCCCACACTTTCTTAATTCTTATTAACTGATTTAATAATAATTGAGGAAGACAATGAAAAAGCTCATTGGGTTTTTTATACTATTGATATTTATTTCAAATCAAATTTCAGCACAGAGTTCTGAAATAAAAGGAAAAATTTTAGACAAAAATGATAATGAACCGTTACTTGGTGTTAACATACTGCTGGAAGAAAATAAAATCGGGACACAAAGCAATGATACAGGCGAATTTGGATTTAAAAACATTTCTCCCGGCAGCTACACTTTAAAGATTACATACGTCGGCCATAAAACAAAAATTGTAAATGTATCTGTCCCGCAGAACGAACCGGTAATAATTAAGCTTGATGAAGGAAGCGTTGATTTGAATGAAGTTGTCGTTACCGGAAATCCGCTTTCAAAAGATCCGAAGGATATTTCTCAAAGCACACTTACTATTGCCAATCTTGAACTTCAAACAAGAGCGGCTGCAAATCTCGGGCAGATGTTAAATTATGCGCCGGGAATTTCGATGAGATCGAACGGAACAGCTGCTGCCCGCCCTGTTATTAGAGGATTCAGCAATAATAGAATTTTAATTCTTGAAAACGGATTACGCACCGGAGATCTTTCAAACAGTTCGGATGATCATGCACTTTCTTCGGATGGAAATGCTGCTGAAAAAATTGAAGTTGTGCGTGGCCCTGCAAGTCTTCTTTACGGAAGCAGCGCAATCGGCGGTGTTATAAATGTAATCACGGAATCAATTCCGAATTATATTTCAAGCACACTCGACGGCGAATTGAATCTATCCCGAAGCGGAAATAACAATGAATATCTCGGCTCTACCGATATTCACTACGGGTATAAAAATCTGGGTTTCCATCTTAACGCATTTCACAGATCAAATGATGATTATGTAGATGGGAATGGCAAAACGGTAGTCAATTCATCGCAAAAAACTTCCGGCTACCAGCTTGGCGCTTCTTTCATTCCATCTTTCGGAATTATAGGCGCGAGTTTCTCAGAATATTTAAATGAATATGATATACCAATTAATCCCGCCGAATTATCCGATCCGAATTCGGAAGGACCGATAAAAATAAATATGAGAAAAGAAGATGTCAGAATTCTTGTTGAAAGCAGAAAGTTAGATTCTTTCATAAACAGTTTCAGTTTTAAAGCCGGAATGCAGAATTACACTCATGATGAAATTTCAAAACTTACCGGGGAAACTGGAACATCATTCGGTATGAAATCAATAAGCGCTGATCTTTCATTTAATCATTTGCCGATTGCTGACATATTTGAAGGCGTAGTTGGTTTCTGGGGAATGAAGCAGCAGTATTCTGTTACAGGTGATGAAGCGCTAACTCCTGATGCAGATTATAATTCTTATGCTGCTTATATTCTTGAGCAAATGAAAACAGGTAAATTTAATCTTCAGTTCGGCGCCCGGTACGAACAGAATAAAATTGTTACTCCGGAGGCATTTTTAACCGGGAAGTATTTTGCTTCAAGCGATAAAACTTTCAACACATTCAGCGGGTCTTTTGGTATTACATACCACATAAATGATGTTACCTCCCTGTTCTCAAATTTTGCAAATGCGTTCCGGTCCCCTACAGTTGAAGAATTATCATCTTATGCGGTTCATGGCGCTACCGGAACTTTTGAGATCGGGAATAATAATCTTGAGAACGAAAATAATTTTGGAATTGATTTGGGTCTAAGAATAAGAAAGGAAAATCATTCGGTTGAATTGAGCACATATTACAATAGCATTTCAAATTATATTTTCAGAAAACCGACTGACCAATTTTATGATCCGAATAATAAGGCTGAACCATTCAATAATATTTCGGGATTGCATGTTTTTCAATATTCACAAACAGACGCATCTATTTATGGTTTTGAAGTAAAAGCATTGTATGAAGAGACGAATAATATTTCCACAACTGTGGTGATGGATTATGTGAGGGGCAAAGAAAATAATTCGGGTAATAATTTGCCCCAGATGCCTCCATTCAGATTTTCAATTCAGCAGGCATACACTACAGATGATCTTTGGGCCGGAATCAATTTAAAGCTTGTATCAGAACAAAATCTTATCGCGGAAAATGAACTGCCTACAAAAGGATACGGACTGGTGGATTTATACGGCGGATTCAGATTTATAACAGGCAGGTATATATCTTCAATCACATTGAAAATAGATAATCTTTTAGACCAGCCGTACAAGGAACATCTCTCTTCAATAAAAGAATTTGCATTCATGCCGGGAAGAAATGTAAGAATTACATACAGATTTTTATTTTAAGCCGGCAGTTCTTATATTGGCGCCATAAATTTTGAAAAATTCAGCATGGAGAGATGGGAGAGTGGCTGAATCCAACGGTTTGCTAAACCGTCGTACTCTGTAAGGGGTACCGCGAGTTCGAATCTCGCTCTCTCCGCCCGTAAAAACTAAAGCTCGCTGACAGTGTTTATTCACTGAAAACGAGCTTTTTAGTTTTAAAGACCTACCAATTATTACCATTTTTCCCATAAAAAAAACAGTGATGGGCGGTAAATGGGCGGTAAATTATTTTTCATCATTAAATATTTTGTCCAACAATTTCACATCATCATGTAAGAATTCAGTCATTACATGAGCATAGACCATAGTCTGAGAAATAGTAGTATGACCAAGGAACTTTTGTATCGCTGCTAATTGTACATGCTGCTGCAATAGATGAGTAGCAAATGTATGCCTGAATTTATGAAGATACAATCTTGTTTTTATCCCGGCGCTATGACCTACTCTTTTACATACAGCCAGCGATGTCCTTTCACTAAGGAGTTGGCCTTGACGTGACTTAAATACATAAGGAGTTAATTCTCTATTAGTTCCAAGCTCTTGTAGAACAGTTCTTATAGTTTCATCCATTGGAATTGCTCGTTCTGAATTATCAGTCTTGGTTTTAAAGTTACCTTTAGGCCGTACATGAATTAATCTCCGTTCCAAATCAACATCGTCCCAAGTTAAATTGAATAGTTCTGCAGCGCGCATTCCTGTATGAAGCAAACCAAGGAATGCATTCCTATATACATCTTCCATTTCTTGTGCAAAGAACAAACTTATTTCTTCTTTGGTAAAGTAGTCAGGAAGCCGGGCTTCCACCTTTAAGTTTTTAACATGATTAAATGGATTGATTGATACATGACCCATCAGCACTTCTTGATTAAATAACGATCGGACTGTTTGAAGATAAAAGTTTACCGTCTTCGGTTTCGCTTTTAACATGCGATCAGTATTTCCGGTTGGATCTTTTCTTTCCTTGATTAGTTCATTGAAGAATCTCGAAGCATGATCAGATGTAAACTCATCGAGATAATCGATCTGCATTGCTTTGATGAATAATTCAAGTTGATCAAGAACATTCTTATACTTCTGGATAGATTTAGGTCTAAGAGCAGCTTTTGTATTACGGAATTGCTCAAGGATTGAATCCATAGGAAATCGTTCCTTCTTTAGTTTTAAACCGCTAAGTCTAGCAT
>DAIEQP010000013.1 GCA_027347805.1 Ignavibacteria bacterium
ATATAACAAAGAGAAAACAGGCTGAAGAGGATATTAAAGTTTCTCTCAAAAAAGAAAAAGATCTTAACGAACTCAAATCCAAATTTGTATCATTTGTTTCGCACGAATTTAGAACACCGTTGACTGCAATTCTTTCTTCGGCAGAAATGCTCGAAATGTACGGAAGCCAGCTTGATGAAGAAAAAAAGCAGAACCATTATTCTAACATCAAGAAATCAATAGATAATTTGATTGTGCTGCTTAATGATGTAACAGAAATAAACCGGGCTGATTCCGGAAAAATAAAAGTAAATCCTGAAGTTTTTGAACTGGTAGGTTTCTTAAAAGAATTAACAGAAGAACTTTTAGTCGGTTTTCCTGATCATCCAGAACTAAGCTGGGATATTCCATTTGATTCGCTTGAAGTTGATCTTGATCTCAAGTTATTTAGGCAACTGGCCAGCAATCTAATTTCAAATGCTATAAAATACACTCCCAAAGGAAAGAATGTTTATATATCGGTAACCCAATCTGATGAAAGGTTCGTAATTGTTGTGCGTGATGAAGGAATTGGAATTTCTGAAGAAGATCAGAAAAATATTTTTGAGCCATTTATTCGAGGAAGGAATGTCGCGAAGATAAAAGGAACCGGGCTTGGACTAGCGATTCTAAAGCGCGCTGTAAATTTACTTCAGGGCTCGGTTGAACTTAAGAGCAAAGTTGGCGAAGGAACAATTATTTCTGCAAGCCTTCCTAAAAAAATTGAAAGTATGTTTAGAACAAAAATGTAGAGTGGTTTTGAATGAAAAAAATTCTGATTGTTGAAGATAATGATACAGTAAGAAACAATTTGGTCGATATACTGCAGATAAACAAATATGAAACAATATCGGCAGAAAATGGACTGGAAGGATTTCAGCAAGCTCTGGAAAAATTGCCTGATCTAATTTTATCCGATATTATGATGCCGGTTATGGATGGATATGAACTGTTGAAAAAAGTTAGGGAAAGTTCACCAATTAATTTTACTCCATTCATTTTTTTAAGTGCAAAATCTACTTATAAAGATGTAAGATATGGAATGAATCTTAGCGCGGACGATTATTTATCTAAACCCTTTTCTGTTGCCGAACTGGTAAATGCGATAGAATCTAATTTAGCTAAATCAAAAAAAATGGATGCCAAAATTGATCAGTTAAAAGATAGTATTGCCTTTTCAATTCCCCACGAACTTCGAACACCATTAGCTGCTATTCTTGGTTTTACAGGATTACTTAAAGATATAATTCAAAGCTCTGCCGATATAAATGATATGATGCTTATGGCTGATAATATTTACGATTCGGGAATTAGGTTGAATAATGTAATTAATAAATTTATCCTTTATTCCGAATCTTCGTATGTGTTGCTCGATTCATCAATGATAAAAAAATATAATGATTCTGAAATAGAATCGGTTGAAGCTTATGTTAGACCCGCAGCAATTAAAACATGCAGCAGACTTGGAAGGAGTACAGACCTGAAAATTGATTTTATGGATTTTCAGGTAAAAATGGATTTTCGGCATCTTGTATATATTGTCGAGGAGTTAATTGAAAACGCATGTAAATACTCGCAGACTGAATCAGAAATCAAAATATTGTTACGAAGAGAAAATGATTTCTGGACTTTTTCTGTTACAGACCATGGGATTGGAATGGACGCTCATCAGATAAAATCAATCGGAACATTGAATCAATTTGATAGAAAAATAAACGAAGTTGCAGGTAATGGGCTTGGGCTTTCAACTTTAAAGAAAATAATTGAAATATATTCGGGGGAACTTATAATTACCAGCGAACCTCAATCATATACAACAGTTACATTAAGGTTCCCCATCAAGTAACACAAAAAATTTTTACAATTTATTTTCAATTCAATTCTCCTAATCGACTAATCTTTTTGAGTAATTATCCGATAATATCTTTGGTTTTCTGTACCTGAAAACTTGTATTGCAAAAGTTTGGGGTGTTTTAATGAACAATTTTTTACACCTGGCTAATATTGGGCAGTAATAAAGAAAAAAGTTGCGGAATTAACGCAAATGAATCATCCTGGTAGGCATAGTAGTTGAAAATAAAATAAAAAAGCAGGACAGAATTATGTCAGATCAAAATCTTGATGAACAAAAAAATATTGATGTTTTAGAAGTGTTTAAAACAGGTTCTGCCGAAGACAAGTATGAAATTATTAATTCTTTATATTCTCAGGAATTGACAGAAGAACATGCGTCTGCACTTTCTGGATTAATAGCTGATGAAGATAAAGGAATCAGAAATTCTGTAACAATGCTGATGCTTGCAACTCAGAATCCAAGTTTTCCAAAGTATGTTGTTGAATATGTAAAATCCAAAGATATTTCTGTAAGAAATCTAGCCGGGGAAATATTAATAAAATTTGGCTCAGCCTCTGTCGATGCCATCATTCAATTCGATCATGAAAATGATGATGATAATCTTAAATTCATTATTGATGTGTTGGGATTAATAGGCGATCAGCGTGCCGCATTATTTATAATGGGAATTCTCAGCGGTTCTGAAAACGATAACGTTATTCTTGCATGTATTGAAGCTCTGGGTAATTTGCGTTATGAGGGTTCCGTTGATGTCTTGCTTTTGTTCTATGATCGTAATGAATTATACAAGCCTACACTTGTAGAGGCATTAGGAAAAATAGGTTCTAGGGAAGCACTCCAATTTCTTGTTTCCAAGTTTCCAAATGAAGATGAGTTAACTCAATATTCAATTCTCGAAAGCCTTGGTAATCTTGGTGATATAGAAACATTTTTCTTTCTCCTTGAACAAGTGAATACGATTTCCGGCCCGCTCGTTCTTCCCTTGATTACTTCTATTTCAATTCTTAAGGACCGTTTTAATCTTGATATACCATTCGATAACCGCATGAAAAGTTTGTTGATGTATACAATAAAGGAAGGAACTTTAGAGCATAAAAAAGTAGCGTTCAATTTGATAGAATCATTTGATGATAAAGATATTTTGTTTACATGCTTGAATTTGGTGGGCGAAGATTATGCACTTGACGAGACAATAAAATCAAGAATTTTTAGAAACACCGAATATATTTACCGAGAAATTGCTCGCGTAATTAATAGCAACCCCAAAAACCTGCGTCAAATACTTAATTTGTTCTCTCAGACAATTGCCTACATAAATGAATTCCAGATAGAAGTAAATGTTTCTATCCTTGAAATTAAAGGAATAACCCAGGCGCTTAGCGGATTAATAAACAATCCTGATGAGGAAGTAAGAAGATCATCCATGGAATTATTGTTTATTCTGGATCCCGATACAGCGTTTATGTTTGTTGATTCAATGACACAGGATGAAAATATGTGGAATAGGTTAAGATTGGTTGAAGTATTGGAGAAATTTGAAACAGAAAAAATAGAATCGGTATTGCAAAAATTAGTAAATGATGAAGATGAAATGGTAAAAGACCGCGCACTATTTGTTTATAATTCCAGAATTAATAACGTATCTGAAACCAAGAATTGAATGATATGAATTCATCTCTAAATTTAAATACTGCTGGCCTGGCATCGAACATTGTAGCTCCCGGTGTAAAACAAATGTTAATGTCCGGTCAACTCTTTGAGGGGATTAGAAAATATATTTATGATAATTGCGGTATTTATTTCCAGGACAATAAAAAATATTTTCTGGAAAGCCGGCTCCAACGAAGAATGAATTACCTGGGTCTTAAAACTTACGAAGAGTATTTTGACCTGTTAAGATTTGGAGCTAATGGGGCTAACGAAAAAAAATATTTCTATGAAGCTATAACTATTAACGAGACATTTTTCTTCCGTAACCAGCCGCAATTAGATGCACTTGCATCCCAAATACTGCCCGAAATAATTAGTGCTAAATTAGCCGCGGGTAAAAATAAAATTAGAATCTGGAGTGCGGCAAGTTCATCAGGTGAAGAAGCTTATTCTATTGCAATGACTTTCACTGATTTAATAAAACCGCGCTTCCCATCTATGGAACTTGAGGTGGTAGGTACCGATATTAACAGCGCGGTAGTTGAAACGGCAAATAATGCTGTTTACAGAGATTATTCAATTAGAAATACACCACCTTACTACTTAAAAAAATATTTTAAACCCTCTACTAACGGTTCATTCGAAGTTAATCCCGATATTAAAAAGATGGCTTCGTTTAAAATTATGAATCTCTATGATGATGCATCGATGAGAGCAATGTTCAATTTTGATGTCGTATTCTGTGCTAATGTTCTCATCTATTTTGATCTGGCATCCAAAATAAAAGTTGTGTCGCATTTGTACAACTCGCTTAATAAAGGCGGGTACCTTTTTATTGGATATTCGGAAACATTGCACGGAATATCGAGGGCTTTTAAGTTAATGAGTTTTCCAAATACTGTTGGATACAAGAAGGAGTAAATGAATATGAAGAAGGTTATTCTAGTAGCCGATGATTCACCAACGATACGAAAATTTGTATCTGTAGCGCTCTCGGTTAGAGGATATGAAATTGTTTCATGCGCAGACGGCATGGAAGCAATTGAAATTCTGCCGACTCAAAAAGTTGATTTGGTAATTACGGATCTTAATATGCCCAATGTAGACGGATTTGAATTAATCCTTTCAATAAGAAATAATGCTGAATATAAAGACATACCCATTATAGTACTCTCTTCGCTTGGTGCAACAGAAGATATTCAGCGCGGCTTGGAATGCGGAGCTAATTCATATTTAGTGAAACCATTCGACCCTAAACGTGTAGCTTACGAAGTTTCAAAATATTTAAACTAGAGGTAAACATGGCACTTAAATTCTTGGTAGTAGATGATTCAGTAACAATGCGCAGAATTGTTCTCAACTCTTTAAAACAAATTGGTCATGAAGAATTTGTAGAAGCAGCTGATGGACGTGAAGCATTCACAAAACTTTCTGCCGATGACGGAATAAATTTTGTTATTACAGATTGGAATATGCCCGATGTAACGGGTTTGGATTTTGTAAAGCAAGTTAGAGCAAATCCAAAATATGCAAGCCTTCCAATATTAATGGTAACAACACGTGGAATGAAGGAAGACATTGTAGAAGCGCTTCAGGCAAAAGTGAATAATTATATTGTAAAACCTTTTACTCCGCAGGTACTAAGAGAAAAAATCGAACAAATAATTGCAACACCGGTTGCATAGGGAGCCAACATGGAAGATGTACAAAAAATGCCGCAAATACCAAATATGCAGCAACTCTTCGAAAGACTGGGCGATCTTAAATCTTTCTTTGTTTATGGACAGAAACTGATCCCAACTCTTCAGAAAATTGTTGACTTTATGCAGGCAACTATACCATTACTTGAAACTGTCAACAAATCTATTACTGAAAGCACAGGCAAGTTACCTAAAGCTGCTGTTCAAATTAATAGTGTTACAAATGCAACCGAAGTTGCTGTTACAGAAATTCTTGATGTTGTTGATGGCGCCACCAACGATTTAATGACAATCATGAAAAAACTTGAATCGTTGCGTTCACGTGTTCAAAAACAGGGTGAGTCAATCCAAAGGTTGGTAGCAAAATATCCCGATGATCCGGATATTAAAGAACTTGTACAAAATGGTTTGAATCCCGAAGTATTGCAGCAGGATTACACAGAAGTGATGAATTTATCGGAAAAAATTCAGGGCGGCCTCATGAATATTACTATTTCATTGCAGGTCCAGGATATTACTTCGCAGCAGCTTGCTTCTGCAAATCATTTGATGACTTCAATACAGACAAAATTATCATCTCTCTTATTTGATATTGATACAAAAGAAATCATGAAACATCACATTGATACACATATTGATATTAGTAAAGACCTGGCATTTAATCCCGAGGCGAGATATGATAAGAATCATGAGAATCAGGCATTTGTAGATACAGTTGTTACAGATAATCAAATTCAACAATCACAAAAAGATATCGACGAGTTATTTTCAAAAAAATGAGCGACTCAAATAAAAACCCGACTTTGATTGATCCCGAGATGAAGGAAATTGTCGAGAGTTTCATTGTTGAAACCAAAGAAATTCTCGAAAAACTTGACGTTGATCTCCTTGAACTTGAAAGAAAACCTGAAGACAAAGATCTGTTAAATCAAATCTTTCGTTCGTTTCATACCATTAAAGGCACCTCAGGTTTCTTAGGACTTGAAGTTCTGCCTGAAGTAACACATAAGTGTGAAGACATTCTTAACAAGCTTAGAAAAGGTGAAGCCATTCTAAGCAGTGAATTAATGGATGGGATTCTGTTGGCGTTCGATACCATTAAGCAGCTTGTCAATCAGATTGAAACTGAGCAGAATGAAAGTGTTGAAACAGAAAAAGTATGTCTTGTTCTTGAAGGATTGCTTAATGAAATAGAAAATGGTAGTGAAGCAAAGGAAGAGAAAAAGGAAATTGTTGTTCCGGAAGAAATCTTGGCAAAAATTGAGGCTGAAGAAAAGAAAACTGTTCAGACGGAACAAATTGTAAATGAAAAACACCAGCGCGATGAGAAAAAAATTGATGCGATGGAAAAAGCCGCATCAGCACAAGTTAAAGAAAATACAATTCGTGTTGATGTTGACAGGCTTGATGCACTTCTAGATATTGTTTCCGAACTTGTACTTGGCAGAAACAGATTGACACAGGTTAATTCGCAGTTTGCAATTCAGGATGAAGGAAACAAATTCACAAAAGATTTTGGTGAAGTAACAAAGCAAATTGATCTGATGACAACTGAACTTCAACTTGTTTCAATGAAGTTGAGAATGATTAAGATTGCAAAAATATTTAATCGCTATCCGAGAATGGTGCGTGATCTTTCAAAAGATCTAAACAAAGAAATTGAACTTGTTATTCGCGGTGAAGAAACCGAAGTTGATAAAAATTTAATAGAAGAAATAAATGATCCACTTGTTCACTTGATCAGAAACTCAGTTGATCATGGTGTTGAACAGCCCGAAGTTAGAATTAAAGCTGGTAAAACTCCCAAAGGAACTGTAATACTTTCTGCAGAGCAGCTCGGTAATAATATTGTTATTACAATTGAAGATGATGGTAAAGGAATGGATCCGGAAGCGCTGAAAGAAAAGGCGGTTTCAAAAGGTTTAATAACTCGGGAAAAGGCAAAAGAGTTAACAAAACAGGAAGCAATTAATCTGATTTTCCTGGCGGGATTTTCAACTGCAGAAAAAGTTTCTAATGTCTCTGGCAGAGGCGTAGGAATGGATGTGGTAAAAACAAATGTATCCCGTTTACGCGGAATAATAAATATTGATTCCGAAGTCGGCAAAGGAAGCAAAATTACAATCAAACTTCCGTTAACATTAGCAATTATTTCCGGTATGATTGTAAAAGCTTTTGGCGAAGCGATGGTAATTCCGCTTGGATCTGTAATTGAAGTTCTGCGCGTAAATAAAGATCAGATTTATTCTATAAAAGGAAAAGAAGTAATTAAAGTAAGAGATTCTGTTCTTCCGCTTGTATCAATGAATGAACTGCTCGTTGGCAGAATGAATGGTCATCGTGGTAATGGAAATACATGGCAATATGTTGTTGAAGTAGGCATCGCAGAAAAACGTTATGGAATAAAAGTAGATGAATTAATTGGCCAGCAGGAAGTTGTAATTAAATCTTTAGGCAGCTATCTCGGTAAAATAGATGGTATTGCCGGTTCAACAATTATGGGAGACGGAACTGTTGTTATGATTCTCGATATTCATGAATTATTTAATAGACTGGAACAAACCGTTTGAGAGATAAAATTGCTGTATTAATAGTAGATGATTCTGCGTTCATGCGAAAATCACTTTCAATTATGCTTGAAAGTGATCCTGGGATAACTGTTATTGGAACAGCAAGGAATGGTTTAGAAGGTGTAGAACTTGCATCCAAATTAAGACCGGATGTAATAACGCTTGATATTGAAATGCCTGTGATGGATGGCCTGACCGCCCTAAAAAAAATTATGACTGAATGCCCTACTTCAGTAATAATGGTAAGCTCAATTACAACCGAAGGTGCGCAGGCAACATTAAAAGCTTTAGAATACGGTGCTGTTGATTTCATACCAAAAGAAATGTCATTTGTAAGTGTTAATATCAGCAAGATAAAAGATGATCTTATTGGTAAAGTAAAAGATATTGCAAGAACCAAACTTCTCAAAGCAAGATTAGACCGCATAAAAGAAATAGGTTCAAGACCAACACAAAAACCCAGAGTCACTTCATATTTAACAGAACTACCTCGCATTGGATATAAAGCTGTTGCATTGGGAATTTCAACAGGAGGCCCGTTTACTCTCCAGAAAGTTCTTCCTTTAATTTCAGAAAAAATGCAATTGCCAGTTTTTATTGTTCAGCATATGCCGCCAAAATTTACTCAAACACTTGCGGATAGATTAAACGGTTTATGCAAGCATGAAGTTAAAGAAGCTCAGGATGATGAGGTTGTTAGAAGAGGTGTTATTTATATTGCCCCCGGCGGCTTTCATATGAAACTGCGGAATCCAGGCAATCCAACTATTACAATTTCAAAAGAACCTTCAGATACTCTTCATCGCCCGTCTGTTGATGTAATGATGGATTCGGTGATTGATATTTATGGTAAATATACGCTTGGCGTGATAATGACTGGTATGGGAAAAGATGGCTGTGAGGCTATAAAAAAATTAAAATCTTTAGGCGGATATTCAATTGCGCAGGATGAAGAATCTTGTGTTGTTTATGGAATGCCCAAAGCAATAGTTGATGCAGGTTATGCCGATGTTGTTCTTCCTGCAGAAAAAATTCCTGAAATGATTAACAGAGTGGTGTAAAATGAGTGTAAAATTTGAAGATCCTTTATTCAAGGATTTGCATTCGAACAATAAAGCTTCAACAGGTAATCTTATAAAATCAGAAGATGTGCAATTAAAAGGCGCATCCAAAATTACTTTTGAAGAGGATGAAATAGATGGCATCAGAATAATGTTGAAGAAAGATGCCAATGATAATCTTAAAGAAATAAAATTTATTTGCTCTTGCGGACAAACAAAATCAATTATTCTTGATTATTCTGAGTAAAAATTTTCAATTGGTTAATAATAGCCAAGTCTAATCCCCGGAATCTCACATTTCTTCGTTTTTAAGACCTTTTTGCTGGCATTTTATTTGGGTAATCAAATAAAAAAGCTGAAAGGTTTTTATGGCATCATCAGTCAAACTTCTTCAAAATCTTCTTGATTACTGTTCCGAAAAAAATAGGGTTGTCGCCCGGAATATTTCCAATATCGGTACAGAAGGTTACCAGCGCCAGGATGTTGTGTTCAAAGAAATTTTAAATGAAAGTTCTGATAACCTCCTTAAAACCAGTAACGGAAAACATTTATCGGGAATAACCGATTCACTAAACCAATCAAAGTTTGAATACACCACCGATCAAAACAATTCTATGGATTCCGGCATTAACAATGTGAATATCGAAAGAGAGATGAGTGAGTTAGCCGAGAATACTTTGCGATTCAAATTCGCTTCCAGAAAAGTTGGTGATTATTACAAGAATCTCCAAAAAGTTATTAAAGGAATTTAAAAATGAAAATTGGCGGAAGTCTTTTTGGAATTAATTTCAGTGCACGCGGAATGGCAATCCAAAGAAAAAAAATGGATATCATTTCACAAAATATTGCCAACGCAGATAATGTAAGGACAGAAAACGGCGAGCCGTATAAAAGAAAATATTTAAAAGTAGAAGATGAAAGAAAATCTTTTGCAGTTAACCTGGCTAATGAAGGACAGGCTTTAAGATTAACAACCAAAGGAGAAAATCATCTTCCTGTTTTACAAGGTGCTGAAGAACTGAGTATTTCTGCAGACCAGGGAAGAGTAGTATTGAATGAGCAAACAGATTCAAAACCGGGTGATATTGTTTATATGCCGGATCATCCCGATGCTGATAAAAATGGATATGTAGAGATGTCGAATGTAAATGTAATAAACGAAATGGTAGATATGATTGCAGCAACAAGAAGTTATGAAGCAAACTTACAAGCACTTAATTCTGCAAAAACAATGGCAAAAGATTCTTTGGAGATATAATAAATGAAAGTTACTACAAATACTGTTGGAAATTATTCTCCCGCTTATTTTAAGCAAAACATTAATAGAGCCAACGAGACTCAAAAAGCTAAAACAGAAAACATTTCTTCTGATGAGAAGAAGTTTTTTGCAAATCTGTATCCTGCACAAAAAGAAGAAGTGATGGGATACGAGCTTTATAATGCAAAAGGGAAAGTTTCCGGAATGCATGTCGGTTCACTTTTCGATAGAAGAGGTTAAAATGAACATTAATGGAATTGGAGATTTAATTCCCAAAACAATTGAACCCGCAAAGAAAATGGGTGTTGAAAACAGCGGTTTTGGTGCAACCCTAACAGATTTTATTAAAGATGTAAATCAGTCACAATTGGATTCATCCAATATGGTTCAGGATTTTGTTAGCGGTAAAGGGGTTGAATTGCATGAAGTAATGATAGCCGGAGAAAAGGCCAAAACCAATGTTGAATTGCTAATGGAAATCAGAAACAAAGCAGTTGACATGTTCAAAGAATTAACAAGGATACAAATTTAATCATGAACTCAAATCCTCTACAAGCATTCATTGGAATAATCAACAAGCTTAACCCGAAGCAAAAAATTATGCTCGGAGGCGGAATTCTCTTAACACTGGCTCTGCTTGCTGTTTTAATGTTTTTCCTGAATGAACCGAATTATACAACTTTATATTCGGGTCTATCTCAGGAAGATGCGGGAAAAGTTGTTGAACACTTAAACTCTCAGAAAATCCTTTTCAAGCTTGATGATAATGGTCAGACTATTAAAGTACCCAAAGAAAAAGTTTATGAGTTAAGACTAACATTAGCAGGAAAAGGAATACCCAGTTCTGGTGTTATCGGTTATGAAATATTTGATAAGTCCACAATTGGTATGTCTGAGTTTATGCAGAAATTGAATTATAAGCGCGCTCTGGAAGGAGAACTTGCTAGAACAATTCAGCAGCAGGATGGTATAGCCGGCGTACGAGTTCATATTGTGCTTCCACAAAAAACAATTTTCAGAGAAGAAGAAAAACAGCCAACAGCTTCAGTTGTTTTGAAATTAAAAACTAATTCAGCACCGCCAAAAGAAAATATTCAATCAATTGTAAATTTAGTTTGCGGAAGCGTTGAGGGATTAGTGCCTACGAAAGTTTCTGTTATTGATACACGCGGAAGAATACTTAATACAGATACTGAAGAGGGACCATTAGCATTTGCATCATCAAAACAATATGAAATTAAAAAATCTGTTGAGAACTATCTCGTTCAAAAGGCCCAGACAATTCTAGATAATGTTCTCGGTTATGGTAATGCAATGGTTCAGATTAATGCAGATCTGAATTTTGATCAGGTTGAGAGATCGATGGAACAATACGATCCGGAATCTCAGGTGGCAGTAAGCGAGCAGACAATTAAAACAAATAACTCGGGGCGCCAGCAGGCAGATACTTCATCGGCAAACAACGAAAATTCTCTTACAAATTATGAAATAAGTAAATCAATACAGAAAGTAGTGGAGGGCAGCGGAAATATTAAACGGTTAAGCGTTGCCGCTGTAATCAATGATATTCCCAAAGAATTTAAAAAAGGAAATAAAGTTGAAACTGTTTTTGAACCCAGAAATCCAGAACAACTTAAAAAGCTGGAAGAGATTGTTAAAAATGCAGTTGGTGTTGATGTAACTAGGAATGATCAGTTTTCTATTGTAAATATTCCATTCGAAACAAAATTCAATGAGAAAGTAGAAGAACAAACTGCAACTACTGCAATTCCAAATACAAATGAAATGATTAACCTTGTGTTCATTGTTGTTGCTATTATTTCATCTTTGTTGGTATTAAAGAGCTTAATGAAACGTTTGAAAACCGAAAAAATTGTTATCGGCACTGTAAATACAGGTGGCGCGGGTGTTGGTAATTTTTCATTTCAAAGCGATGTAATTGGAGGTGCGCTTCCCCCTGCAACTGATAAAAAATCTAATGCGCATCAGACAGCAAATATGATTTCAAATACACAAAAAAAGAAAAAGATGATGCTGCCAGTCGGAGATATTGAAGATGAAATTTCCGAGGAAGCAATGTTGAAAAAAAACCAGCAGGAAAAAATTATTAACTATGTATCCAAAAACCCAATGGATGCGGCCAAACTAATAAACGCGTGGATGCACGAAGATGAAATCTAACGACAAATTAATTATTAAAGACTCGAAAGAAGAAGTAACCGGTTTACAAAAGGCAGCAATGCTTATGGTTGCTCTTAATGTTGAAGCGGCTTCTGCCGTGTTAAAACACATGGATCCTGCGGATGTCGAAATGATTACCGCTGAGATTTCCAGAGTCAAAAATGTTTCATCAAAAACAGTCGATTCCGTTATATATGATTTCTACAACATGGTTAACGCCCGCGAATATGTATTGGAAGGCGGTTTAGATTATGCTCAAGCCGTGCTCGAAAAAACATACGGACCATCGAAAGCTGTTGAAATAATAGATAAAGTAAAAAGGTTAACAACTTTAAAGGGTTTCGATGTTCTTAAACGCGCTGAACCTGCACAGCTGATAAACTTTTTAAATAAAGAGCATCCGCAAACAATGGCGCTCATACTTTCACAGCTTTCACCAGATCAGACTGCAAATGCGCTTAGAGAAATTCCGGAAGAAATGCGGGTTGATGTTGCTTTCAGAATTGCTACACTTGGAAAGATTGCGCCTCAAACACTAAAACAAATCGAACATGTTGTTGATGAAATCGCCGGTGCATCAATGAGCCAATCCGTCGGCAAGCTTGGCGGAGCCAAATGTCTTGCTGCTATTCTTAACCGAGCGAATGTCGGTATGGCAAAAGAAATTCTTACAAGGTTGGAAGACCTTGATGCAGAAACATCTTATGAAGTGAAAAGGTTGATGTTCATCTTTGATGAAATTGTTAACATAAACGATAAAGATATTCAGAAAATTCTACGTGAAGTTGACAGAAAAGATCTTGCTTTGTCATTAAAAACCGCTGAAGAAAGATTACGCGAAAAGATTTTCAAAAATATGTCGGAACGTGCTGCAGATCTTTTGAAAGAAGAGTTGCAATACATGGGTATGGTAAAATTGAAAGAGGTGGAAACAGCACAGGCAAGAATTATAGACATAATAAAATCACTGGAAGAACAGGGTGAAATATCCTTGAACTTGCGAGGTGGACCGGAAGAGATTTATGTCTGATGTTATTAAACTAAATGCCCGTTCTAATAAAACAGGACTTAAAGTTGCGGGAATAGGAAACAGCAACTTTAGAGAGGATGATTCAGATGTTTTTAAGAAACAGCTTGATGATTACTATAGAATGGGTTTTAAAGAAGGACAGGAAAAAACTAAAAGAGATCTTGAACAGGATTATTCAAACAGGTTGATACGTAAATATGAAGATGTTTACAACATTCTTCAGCAATATGATTCTCATTTGCAGGATCTTGAAAAAGCTTTTGAATCTCTGGTTATAGAAACCGCATTTGAGATGGCTAGAAAAATTGTTCAGCGCGAAGTAGAAAACAGATCGATGATAAATGAAAATGTTAAGGAAGCAATAAATAAAGTAATTGGTGCAAACGAAGTTAGGCTGAAATTAAATCCAGCTGACTATAATGAATTAACCGAAGAAAGTAAGAATATGCTGCATACAAGTTCGTTTCAAAAAATTAAAATTGATTCTGATGAAAGAGTTGAAAGAGGCGGCTGTTACATTGAAACTGAAATTGGCAGCGTAGATGCAAGGATATCAACACAATTAAATGAACTCAAGAAAAAATTGTTAGACTCGTTATAAAATGATCTCAATAGTTGAAGAACTCCTGGAAAAGTATCAGCGTGTTATCGATAAAACCGAACCAATTCGAGTTAACGGGAAGGTTATTGATGTTATTGGATTAGTAATTGTTTCGGTTGGTCCGAATGCTGTGCTGGGAGAAATATGCACTATTGTTGATCAGAATGGGGATGAGATTTGTAAATCAGAAGTAGTTGGTTTCAAAAACGGAAAAGTATTGTCTATTGCGATTGGAGAAGTTCATAATATTTCTCCTGCATGTGAAATAAAAGCATCCGGTAAAAGTTTTTCAGTAGGTGTTGGAAAAGAATTGCTGGGCAGAGTTATTGACGGATTAGGAAATCCGCTCGATAATGCCGGCGAAATAAATTATGCATCGTATAGAGAATCATATAGAGAGCCTCCAAATCCGCTTGAACGAAAAAGAATTGCAACTCCAATACAAACAGGAATAAGAACTATTGATGGACTTCTGACAGTTGGTAAAGGGCAGCGTGTTGGAATTTTTGCAGGCAGCGGCGTTGGCAAAAGTGTTACTCTTGGTATGATTGCAAGAAATACAAGCGCCGATGTAAATGTGATCGCATTGATTGGTGAACGTGGAAGAGAAGTAAGAGAATTTATCGAACGAGATCTTGGTCCTGAAGGATTGAAAAGATCGGTTGTTGTTTGTGCGACTAGTGATAAATCACCATTAATAAGAATGAAGGGCGCATATGTAGCAACAACAATTGCAGAATATTTTCGTGACCTCGGCATGGATGTTATGCTGATGATGGATTCGGTAACACGTTTTGCAATGGCGCAGCGTGAGGTCGGGTTAACAATTGGCGAACCGCCTACAACAAAAGGTTATACTCCTTCAGTATTTTCAATGCTTCCAAAACTTTTGGAGAGAGCTGGAAATACTGACAAAGGTTCAATAACAGGTTTGTATACTGTTCTTGTTGATGGTGATGATATGACCGAACCAATTGCGGATGCTGTAAGATCGATCCTGGATGGTCACATTGTTCTATCAAGAAAAATTGCCAACAAGGGACAATACCCGGCGGTCGATACTCTTCAGAGTGTGAGTAGAGTAATGTCTGATATAATCGATAGAGAACATTATAACCGTGCAATGAAATTTAATGAGATATTAGCAACATATAGAGAAGCAGAAGACTTAATTAATATCGGTGCTTATGTAAAGGGAAGCAATCCGCTTATTGATCATGCGCTTTCAAAGATCAGCCAGCTGCGGAGTTATTTAAAACAAGATGTATTCGAGCAGGCAAAATATGATCAATCGGTTGAAAGATTACATCAGATTATTGAATTACCGCTTGTGTAGGTAAATAATGGCAAAATATAAATTCCGGTTTCAATCGATTCTCTCTGTAAAAGAAATTATGGAGAAAAAAATCCAGGAAGAGATATCGGTAATTAATATGGAGATAGAAAACTGGAAAAAAAAATTACTTGTCTTGAGTGAAGAAAAAGCAAAAGTAATCAATAAAATAAGTGAGGGATCGGCTAAAGTATCGGAATATCAAAGTATGAAAATGTACGTATCGCATATAGAAAACAAGATAGATCAAGCAAACAAAGAGACAGCAAATTGTATTAAAAGAAGAGAGCTTAAACAAAAAGAATTGATTGAGAAAAAAAAAGAAATTAAATCATTCGAAACACTGAAAGAAAATGATTATCAAAACTATTTAACTGAAGAAAGAAAAAACGAATTAAAAATGCTTAACGAAGTAGCATTGAGAAATTTTAACGGGGAACCGTCGTGAAAGATAAACTGATTTACATCGTATCGTTTTTATTTGCATTTGTCCTGGTCAGCGGAGCGCTAATTTATTTTAACTCCATTTATAATAATATTTTTAAGTTCGATTTCTCCCCTGTTAAGGCACCTCTGCTTACACAAGTAAAAAATAATGATCCAGCGCAAAATCAAAATCCCGGAGCGGATTCCCTTAAGAAAGATTCAACAAAAGTAAAAATTGATTCTCGTGCTGTAAAACCAGACTCGTCAAAACTGGGGACAATTGCAAAACAGGATTCAATAAAAAATGATAGCAAGAAAGAAAATTTAGCAAAAGGTAAAAAAGAAGAACCGAAAAATACTTTGGCACAAAACAAAAACGATAAAATTTCACAACAACCTGCAGCCAATTTAGTTCAAAGTGTTCAGTCAGCAATTCCCCCTTCTATTAACGACAAACTTAGTAAGGCAAAAAAAGATTCAATTTACAGCAGCTGGGTTAAAGAAACTGTAAAACTTTATGAATCGATGGATTCCAAAAAAGCTGCTAAAGTAATTAAGGGATACTCCGATAATATCGCCAGAGATATTCTTCTAAAGATGAAGAAGAAAAAAGCGGCAGAGATTTTAGCCGAATTGAAACCGGAAGATGTAACAAGAATAATAAGTGTTAACTAATGAACTTCAGTAATTTCTTCATAGACATGTTGAGCGGAAACGAGCCTGCAATTTCAGCCGGGCAGAAGAAAGCAGCAAATCCCGCATTTTTATTTTCTGATATTATGAAAGTCTGCGAAGATGAAACTTCAAATCCGCTGGAAAACATAACTGCTAAATCATTACTCGCAGATTCAAAGGAAATATTTTCTACATCCGATAATGTAATCGAAGTTGATCCGAAAGAGTTCGAAGCAATTTCACAATTAGTATCGATGATTATAAATCAGTCTTCTGATCAACAGCCGAATGTTATCACACACTCAGTTGACGATGCAACAATTACTAAACAGCAATTCCTGATTACAGAAAATAAACTTGTTAATCTTCTTTCAGATTTAATTGAAAAGGGAAATTCCTCACTTAATCCTGTAATTAGTCTTCTTCAATCAAATGAATCGAATAAATCCATTTCTCTTTCTTTCAAAAGCGGTTCAAATAAACTGACAGTTTCATTTAACCCGATTAAAGTTGATGAATCTTATACAAATAATGTGATTAATGATGAATTCGGATTTGTTAATAAACTGATTGTGAAGGAAGGATTTCTAAATGGCAGCAACGGAAGCCAGATAATCGATCATGATGCAGATGAAAATAGTAAACCGGAAAAATCTTTGACGACGGATGAAGATAACAAGATAAGTGATGATGCATCAGTGGTAATACCTTCACAAATCTTTTTCCGCGCCGAGATATTGAAGATTGTTAGCGAAAATCAGGGAAATAACGGAACTGTTGCCGGTTCAGAACAAGAAGGTAATGGAATAGTTTTTCCAAAGTATTATTCTTATAAAATTTTAGAACAAGAAAATAAGCCAGCAGCAGAAACTCAAAGTGTTAATAAATCTACTGGTGAAGGTTCTTCCGAAAAGAAACCAGCCGTTTTTGACATATCAAACAATAAAATTTTAGTGCAGGACGAATCACTTTCATCACTAAAACAGGCTGAAAAAGAAAATGATGCAAATAAATATGTTTCAAATTATTCTGGAACAAATATTTCCATATCCTCTGATGAGCAGAACGCTGGCGGCAATGCAAAATCATTATCAAGTCTGCTTGATGGATTAAGCGAAGAGGAAAAATCGGTATTTAAAAATTTTGCATCGAAAGGTGA
Source organism: Ignavibacteria bacterium (assembly GCA_027347805.1). Lineage (GTDB taxonomy): Bacteria > Bacteroidota > Ignavibacteria > Ignavibacteriales > Melioribacteraceae > Stygiobacter. Next base: position 17,518 of record DAIEQP010000013.1, read on the forward strand.
GATAAAGGAAATCAACTTTAAGAAAGAAATTTCCGGCCAGATTAATTCTGAAGAAGCTTTGAGAGACGCTGAAATTGGTTTGAATAATATTATTAATACAACGTCCAAAAAGAATCTATTAAATGATGTTACAAATGCTAAACATGTTCAGGCCGCTAATTTAAGTGATATTCAAATTGATACAGAAGCAGGGAATGTTACAGTAAAACAATTGGTAAATGAAACGCCATATTTAACCGGCACTCAGCAAATAATCCCGGAAGAGAAAACGATTTTAATAAATAATGATAAAGCAGGATTTGACAGCAGCATCAAAATTGTAACTGAGCAGCAAATTGAAAAAGCATCTCAAAGCGTAGATACTTCAATTGCGCTAAAGAATTATGATCAAGAATTACCTCTTTCAAAAGCTAAGCTTTTTGCTAAAATGAATTCGAAACTTGCGCTTAATAATGATATTAATACAGAAGTTCCTTACGCAGATTCCAATCTTATTGAAGAAGACAATAGTAATTCAATAAAAAAAATTGTTTCTGATGAAAAAATAATTAATCAAGCTAGTTTTACTTATAATATTAAGCTTGAAAACAAGACTGGGGTACTCAAAGCCGCTCATCAAAATCAAGGTTTTGAGTTTAATGTATCGATGAAAAATTCGGAAAAGAAAGAAGAACAATCTCAGGTAAGTGCAAAAGTTGATACGAAACAACAAAATTTTTCAGAAGAAAATACAAATCCAAAAGTTTCTGCATCTCCCGAAAAGAAAATTGAAATAAATGTCGAAACCGGCGATAAAATGAAGATTGCGGCCAAGACTTTGGGAGTAGATAAAAACGAGTCTGCAATTCAAAGTGATTCAACTGTAAAACTGAATTTAAAAGATGAAAAACATGCAAACACAAAAGACAAAGTTGAAATGAAAGAAAACTCCGGTGATGAAACTAAGTCAGTAAAACATACATCACAGGATTCGAAAAGTAATTTTGCTTCAGATGAAGAATCCACAAAGAAAAATTCTACAGAAACATTTAAGACAAATTTTGCAAATGCGATTACAACTGATTTTGAAGTTGAAAAAGCAAAAGTTTTTACAGAAGCAAAAACATTTCATGAATCTCCAAAAATTATTAAACAGAATGAGATTATTCCTGAGTTTTCAAAGCTAATACAGCAGGGACAAAAACAAACATTAACTTTCCAGATTACTCCCGAAAACCTCGGTAAAGTTAAACTTACTGTTGATTTAGTTAATAATCAGATTCAGACAAATATTGAAGTAGAAAATGAACAGGTTAAGCAATTTATTCAGACAAACATTGATCAGTTAAAACAAAATTTGCAGGCAAGCGGTATTCATGTAAATAATTTGAATATAAGTCTATCTGATTACAGTCAAAAAAGTACCGGCAAAATGTTTACTCAGAAGAAAAAGACAGGTATGCAAAACGAAAAAGAATTTAAGATAGAAGATGTAACCGAGCAGCCATTGAAAAAAATGGGTTATAACACTTACGAATATTTGGCGTGAGGAAAATGAAATGGTAGATCCAGTTTCAACATCGAATAATGTGACAACAAATGTATCTGCAAATAAAAGTTCTTTGGGTAAAGATGATTTCCTAAAATTGATGATTGCCCAATTGAAAAATCAGGATCCTCTTAATCCAATGGATGGAACCGCTTATGCTGCACAACTTGCTCAGTTTTCTTCACTGGAACAGCTGACCAATTTGAATTCCAACATCACCAAAACAATGGAAACAAATCAATCTCTTACACAATCAATTAACAGCACAATGCTTGCAACTTTGATTGGAAAGGATGTTAAGCTAAGCGGAAATGAACTTGAAATAGCTGGCCAGAAAAGCATTAAATTCGATTATACGTTACCTCAAGCGGCTGCTTCAGTTAGCTTAAAAATTTATAACAGCGCAGGGGCATTAGTAAAAACTATTTCCGGAGCGCCTAATTCTTTCGGCGACAATAAACTTTCTTTGGATCTTTCCGATAATACCTTAGCAAATGGAAGTTATACATATTCATTGGAAGCAGTAGATGCAAATGGAAAATCGATTACAACAACAGCGTATAAAGAAGGAACAATTAGTGGCGTTAGATACACGACTAATGGAACAGTACTTCTTATCGATGGTGCGGAATATTCGATGTCAACAATCGCAGAAATTCTTAAATCGGGTAATGGAGGTTAAGAATAATGGCAGAAGTTAACGGCATCTCTGTTCCTTTTATTCCGATTGTTGGAAATGAAGAAATTTCCAAATCGAGAGTCGGCAGAGAATCGACAAATCGATTCGATGCGATTTTTAAAGAGGAACTTGAGAAAGTTAAATTTTCAAATCACGCATTAAAGCGTCTTGAATCACGCAATATTCAGTTAAGCGATGTTGAGTTAAACAAAATTCAGGATGCAGTGCAGAAAGCAGAATCGAAAGGCAGCAAAGATTCTTTGGTAATGATGGATAAAACAGCGTTCATCGTTAATATACCAAACAAGACTGTTGTAACAGCTATTGATGTAGCTAATTCTTCAGAAAATGTTTTTACGAATATTGATAGTGTAGTTTTTGCAATTTAATTAACAAATAACATAAAACAGAGCGGGACCTTCCAAGGACGCTCTAGATCTGGCCGACCGACTGAAGCTGGATCAAACTAAGGAGGATCACATGGCACTCTTAACTTCTCTCTTCGCAGGCGTTTCCGGTTTACGTAATCACCAATCAATGATGGACGTTATCGGCAATAACATCGCAAATGTTAATACAATTGGTTTTAAAGGTTCACGCGTAACATTCAGCGATACATTTAATCAATTTGTCAAAGCAGGCACAAACCCAACTGAAACTACTGGTGGAACAAATTCATATCAAGTTGGTCTTGGTATGAAGATTAATTCAATTGACCGTAACTGGAACCAGGGTACTTTTGAAAGAACCGGCATTACAACAGATTTAGCACTTCAAGGACAAGGAATGTTTGTATTAAAAAGCAACGGGCAAAAATTCTTTTCACGCGCTGGTGCTTTTGTGTTTGATGCAAACGGAAAACTTGTAAGCCCTCAAAATGGTGCTGTTGTTCAGGGTAAAGTCGCAAGTGCGGATGGTGTTATCCCTCCTGGTAATAATCTTGAAGATATAGTTATTGATACCAATTTAAAATTGCCTGCTGTTCAAACACAAAACATTAAATGGGGCGGCAACCTGAAAAGTAATTCCGATTTAACAAGAACAGAAACTGTTACTCAAAGAGGAAATATTAATTCGTCGGCGTTAGTTGTTGCACCTGCTGTTGCACCTGCTGTTGATACTACAACTCCAACTAAAGTAACTGTATATAACGAATATGGTACTGCTTATACATTGGAAACTTCATATACAAAAACTGCTGCAAATACATACACAATGAATTGGGATGTAAAAGATTCTGATGGAACTTCAATTTTAACAACTCCAGGATCTATAGCCGGATTAGTTTTTGCCGATAACGGTTCCGGTACTTATGCATTGAATGCCGCATCTTTGGCAAAATTTGATGGTACTGCAAATCGTGTTAATGTTCCTAATTCAAATGTTGATTTTATAATTGATGCTGAAACAATTACACAAAATTCAAGCACTGCAACTCTTAGTATTTCTGCTGACAACAACAGAATACCAAATGTTGTAAGTGGTTCAGTAACAGTTTACGATTCATTAGGAACATCACATCAGGTAACTATGAAATTTACAAAGATTGATGACAATCTTTGGACATGGACAACATCTGTTCCAGCAACAAGTACAAGTGATGGTAAAATTGCTTCTGCAACCGGAACAATTTTGTTTAATGGTGATGGAACTGTAGATAGTGCAAACATTTCACCAAACAATCCGACATTTGCATTTACACCTAGCGGCGGTTCTCAAACAGTAAACATTGCACTTGATCTGGGCACAGGATTCAGTGGTGTAACTCAAACATCAGCAAGTTCGGTTGTAAGTGCATTATCACAAGACGGTTCACCATCCGCATCATTATCAAATTTGAATATTGATCAATATGGAAACGTTGTTGGTATTTTCTCAAATGGAAGTTCAAAATCTTTAGCACAAATAATGGTTGCTACTTTTAATAACCTAAACGGATTAATTAGCGCGGGCGATAACATGTATTCAGCATACGCAAACAGCGGCGAACCAAGAATTGGTGCTTTAGGTGAAGAAACAAATACTACGGTTCAATCCGGTGCACTCGAGCAGTCAAATGTAGATCTCTCTGAAGAATTCACAAAAATGATTGTATCACAAAGAGGTTTCCAGGCAAATGCACGCGTGGTAACAACAGCAGATACATTATTACAAGAAATAACAAACTTAATTAGATAATTATTTATTTGATCCTCCGATCATCCTTGGATAGGCGGCAGCTTAAATGGTTGCCGCCTTTTTGTTTAATTACAGATATTGGAAGTGAAGGGAAGAATACAATTGTAGAATATTAACCATTCTTTACTCCCCCAAAACAAAAAAACCGCATTTACAGCACAATTTTCCATGGCATAGCAATTGAAAAATTCTAGTCACTATGGAACAGACAGAACAAAATCAAATAGCGAAACCAGAGGATTCCTTTTCAACACCAAAGAAAGGATTTAACTTAAAAATTCTTCTTTTCGGAATACCTGTTTTTATCGTTCAACTAATTGCAGTTTATTTTATTACAGCAAATTTTTTGTTGAACAGAATGCAAGCCAACGGAACGGCTGCTCAGAATCAAAACGAAAACAAAGCCAAACCTGCCGAAGTAAAAAAAGAATCAAAACCGGTGGAGCTTGGAAAATTTATTTATATGGTTGATGACCTGATCATTAATCCAGCAAACACTGATGGTAAAAGACTTCTTTTGTCTTCACTGGGATTTGATGTGGCAAGTGAACAAAGTAATGCAGAATTAAAAGCAAAAGACGTTTTATTAAAAGACGCTATCATTTCTGTAATGAGCGGAAAAAGTTTAACTCAATTGGCAAATATGGCATACAGAGATACACTAAGAGTTGAAATAACAAAACGTGTAACTCAATTAATGCCTGCCGTAAAAATTAACACAATTTATTTCAGTAAATATATTTTACAATAATTATGGCAGAGATACTTTCACAACAAGAAATTGATGCACTGCTTAATAACATAAAAAGCGGTGCTGAGCAAAAAGTCGAAATGACTTCCGAAAAGGAGGCAATACTTTTTGATTTCCGTTTGCCGAATAGAATTTCAAAAAATCAATTACGCGTTCTAAGAAGTATTTTTGAAAACTTTGCAGAAAGTTTCAGCTCTTTTTTAGTTACTAAACTTCAATCTGTTGTAAATATAAATGTCACATCTGTCGATCAAATTTATTATTCAGAGTATTGTCTTTCGGTAGCAAATCCAGCGTGCTTATTCACATTCGATATTAAAAACACCGATGTAAAAGGAATTCTAGAATTAAACAATGATTTAGCTCTTTCTCTTGTTGATAAATTGCTCGGAGGTAATGGCTTAGGAACAAAGCAGACAAAAATTATTACTCCAATTGAACAAAAAGTTTTAAGAGTTGTTGTTGAAAGAATAATGCAGGATCTAAAAAAAGGCTGGCAAACAATAGATCAGATGGATTTTGAAATTGAACGTTTTGAACCAGATATCGATTTTGCACAAATCACTTCCCAAAGCGAATCTGTTCTTCTTATTTCTTTTGAAATCTTGATCGGTGAACAATCATTTTTGATGAATATTTGCTTTGCAACATTCGCATTTGATGCAATTCTGGCCCGTTTATCTACACAAAAACTTTCTTCAGTGCGTGCTGTAAAACATTTTGGACAGACAGCACGTGATGTTTTGTCTCATCACATTTCAAGAACACAATTGCCAATAAGAGTTGAACTTGGTACAACCCGACTCTCAGTTCAGGAATTACTAGAAATGAAAGAAGGTGATGTAATAAGACTTGAAACAAAAATCAGTGATGATCAAAAAGTCAGGACAGGTACGCAAATATTATTTACCGGTAGAATCGGTGTTTCAAACAATAAGAAAGCAGTTAAAGTGACAAGAAAATTATTAGAAGAACAAAAATCTATTTGAGGCTTGAAAAATGGATATTAATGATCTAAACATGAATGATGATAATTTATTAAACTCAAAAGCAGAAGGCTCTATGGCGCAGTTCGAAGAGTTTGATGATTCAACTCGTTCGGGCGGTGCATATAACGATAAACTTCATTTCCTGAAAGACCTTCCTATGAATATCTTTATTGAATTGGGGAGAACCCAGATGCAAATAAAAGATATTCTGGAACTTGAACGCGGTTATGTTATTGAACTAGATAAACTTGCTAGTGAACCAGTTGATGTGTTCGTAAACAATAAAAAAATTGCTGAAGGAGAAGTTGTTGTAATAGATAAACATTTTGGAATACGAATTACAAATCTAGTAGATCCTGCAAGCAGAGTTAAGGATATTGTATAATGGGTTTCTTCGATATAGTTAAATCTATTGTTCCATTAGTCGTAGTGCTCGGGTTGTTATATGGAATATTGCTTCTCGTTCGCAAATATTCCTTTTCATTAAACAACAAAAAAAATAAAAACTTCAATGTTGATATTGTTCACAACCAGATTATTATGCCCAAGAAATATTTATCTCTCGTAAGAATTAAAGATAAAATTCTTGTTCTTGGCATTAGCGAAAACAATATCTCGGTACTTAAAGAATTTGATTATGCTGATTTTTCAAGCGAAGAAAATGATGTTCAAAATCTGAAACCGAATTTTGTAGATATTCTGAAACAAAATTTGGGTATGAAATGAAAAAGAAATCTTTTTTTTTGATTTTATTTTTTATCTGCTTACTCGCTGCTGATATAAGCGCACAACAAAAACCCACAACAATTCCTTTCCCTAAAATAAATCTTGGCGTTGGAACCGCAGAAAATGGAAACGATGTTTCCGTTACGCTTCAAATTTTATTATTGATGACAATTCTTTCTCTGGCACCTTCCATAATTATTATGACTACATCGTACCTGAGAATAATTATTGTATTTCATTTTTTGAAGAGCGCAATGGGGACACAACAAATGCCCCCTTCACAACTCCTGGCTGGGGTGGCGCTCTTCGTTACATTTTTTATTATGGCGCCAACCTGGACAAAAGTTAATGATGAAGCGCTGAAACCGCTGATGGATAATAAAATTACTGTTCAGCAGGCATACGATAAAGGTATTGAACCGATCCGTCAATTTATGTATAGAAATGTTAGAGATGAAGATCTAGAATTATTTATCGGACTTTCAAATCAGGCGCGTCCTAAAAACAGGAATGACGTTTCAACATTTATTTTAATACCTGCTTTTGTATTAAGTGAATTGCGTGCGGGTTTCATAATGGGATTTTTCATTTTCATTCCTTTCATAATGGTGGACATGATTATCTCGAGCATACTAATGTCTATGGGTATGATGATGATGCCTCCAATGATGATTTCTCTACCGTTTAAAATTTTACTTTTCATCCTGGTTGACGGATGGAATTTGATTATTGGTTCTCTAGTTAGGAGTTTTCATTAATGACCGAAGAATTAATTATAGAAGTTTTGAAAGATGTTTTTTTTACAACATTCATAATTCTCCTTCCAATTCTTGGAGTTTCGCTTATAGTTGGAATTTTTATTTCAATTTTTCAGGCGGCAACTTCAATTCAGGAAATGACATTAACCTTTGTCCCTAAACTTGTTGCTACTCTTGCAGTGATAATATTTTTACTGCCATGGATTATTGATAAGATGGTTGCGATTACAGTTAAAATGTTCACAATGTTTCAGAATGTATTAACATGACAGAAATTTTACTTGCGGATTTTCTTTTGGTATTACTGATTTTCATCCGGCTTTTTGCAATGATGATGGCTGCTCCTGTTTTAAGTAATGCTGCTTTCCCGATGCTGGCAAGAATTTTTATAGCTTTCGTTGTAGCGTATCTAACATTTTTAACAATTGATAAAAGCCATATTGTAATTGATGCAAACCTTGTTTCATTAATATTAAGTGGAACTAAAGAATTTATTACCGGCTACATAATGGGTTTTGCTCTCAGTTTTATTTTTAACGGAATTTCATTCGCTGGTCATTTAATTGGTTACGATATGGGGTTAATGATGGCAGAGGTTATGGACCCCACACAGGAAACAAGTAACAATGTAATTGGTGAAGTGATTTTTTATGCAAGCACAATTTTATTTATTGTTATTAATGGTCATCATCATTTGATAACTGCTGTGGTATCTTCTTTCAAATTGGTTCCTGTCGCGAAGTATACAATTAATAAACCGGTAGTCGATCTGATTATCAATTATGCATTTGGAGTTTTTATTATCGCGATCAAGATAGCCGCACCAATTATGGTTTCTTTTTTACTTATACATATTGCCGAAGGAATAATCGCAAAAGTAATTCCCCAAATACAAATATTTTTTGTTACTCAACCATTAAAAATCGGATTGGGATTTATTTTCTTAATTGGATTAGCTCCATTATTTGTTTTTGCAATAAAGAGTTTTTTAAACTGCTATGAATTACAACTTTCAGAATTAATTAAATCGATGGGTGCTTAAAATGGCAGAAGCAGACGGCCAGGAAAAAACCGAACAACCTACTGGTAAGCGTATATCCGAAGCGCGAGACAGAGGACAGGTTGCAAAAAGTTTGGAGATCAATTCGCTTGCTGTTTTCGGCAGCGGACTGGTAATGATCTATCTGACCCGCGGTTTTATTGGTGATAATTTTCAAAGATTTTCCAAAGATATTTTTAACACACTGGATACTGTGAAAATCGATGCCAATTTAATGCAAAGTTATTTTTTAAACTGGGTTCTCTTTTTTATTACGATTATTGGCCCGGTTGTTCTTACGATAGGTGTGGTTGCATTTATTAGTAATATCGCTCAGTTTGGATTTAAGTTCACAACAAAAGCATTTGAACCGAAATTCAGCAAGTTTAATCTGTTTGCAAATGTCAAGTCAATGTTGTTTTCAACCAACTCTCTTGTGGAAGTGTTGAAATCTGTAATTAAGCTTGGCATGATTGCTCTTTTTACTTACTACATTATTTCGGATTTAATCGGTCAGTCATTTCAGCTTGTTAACTTTTCCATAGAAGAAATAATGGCATTTATGTTAAGTGCCGGATTTACTCTTATCTGGAAAATTGCATTGTTCTTTACTCTGATAGCAGCGACTGATTTTGTTTTTCAGCGTATTAAACATAAAAAATCCATAATGATGACAAAGGAAGAAGTAAAAGAAGAATATAAGCAGACTGAAGGTGATCCTAAAATCAAAGCTAGAATTCGTAAAGAAATGTTTAAAGCTGCTTCAAGAAGAATGATGAAAGATGTTCCTAAAGCTGATGTTGTAATTACAAACCCAACTCACTTTGCTGTGGCTGTTAAATATGATATGAATAAAGACGGAGCACCTAAAGTTCTTGCAAAAGGTATGGATGAAGTTGCTCAAAGGATTAAGAAAATTGCAGTTGAAAATAATGTTCCTTTGCATGAAGACGTTCAGCTTGCCCGCGCTCTATATAAAGCATGCGAGATAGGCGATGAAATACCATCGACACTTTTTAAAGCTGTTGCACAAATTCTGGCATACATTTATCAAATGAAGAGAATTAAAAAAAGAAAGAGTATTGTCTAAGCGATGAAGGGATTCGGAAAAAATAGCGATATTATTTTAGCATTTGGATTAATAATGATGCTGGGGCTGATGCTGGTTCCACTTCCTTCATTTATTCTCGATTTTTTACTTGCGGCGAATATTACTTTATCTGTGCTTGTACTTATCGTTTCTCTATATATAAATTCTCCGCTGGATATTTCGGTGTTTCCGGGATTATTACTCGTCTTAACATTATTCCGTCTTGGATTAAATATCAGTTCAACAAGATTGGTATTGATTGAAGGTTTTGCAGGAAAAGTAATTGAAGCAATGGGAACCTTTGTGGTAGGCGGAAATTATGTCGTTGGCTTTATCGTATTTATTATTCTGGTAGTAATTCAATTTATCGTCATCGTAAAAGGTTCAGGAAGAATTTCGGAAGTTGCTGCGAGATTTACTTTGGATGCTATGCCGGGTAAACAAATGGCTATTGATGCGGATTTAAATACAGGATTAATTACAGAAGCCGAAGCAAGAAAAAGAAGAGATATAATATCGCAGGAAGCAGAATTTTACGGCGCAATGGATGGTGCAAGTAAATTTGTAAAAGGAGATGCAATTGCCGGGCTGGTTATTAACGGAGTAAATATAATCGGCGGATTTTTAATTGGTGTTGCCCAGCGTGGCATGTCGTTTACAGATGCTATTCAGAGTTATACAATTCTAACAATCGGTGATGGTCTTGTTTCGCAGATACCAGCTTTGTTAATTTCAACTGCAGCCGGTATGGTTGTAACGCGAAGTACATCCGGCACCGCATTAGATCTTCAGATGCGGACACAATTATTTTCGAATCCTCGTGTATTGGGTACCGTTTCTGGTGCATCATTTATGTTTGCTTTAATTCCAGGTATGCCTACGCTTCCATTTATTGCGTTAAGTGTTATCATGGGATCGATATCTTATATGACAAAGAAAAATAAACAGGCCCCAACACCTGTCGAAGATATAACTGAAGATGTAAAAACATCAGAACCGTTTGAAGAAAAGGTCGAACAATATTTGCAGGTCGATCCAATAGAAGTTGAAATTGGAAATGGATTAATTAGTCTGGTTGATGAAAAACAGGGCGGTAATCTTTTCCAAAAAATTTCTTCAACAAGAAAAATGATTGCGCTTGAATTTGGTGTTCTAATTCCTCCGGTTCGTGTTAGAGATAATTTACAATTATCTCCAAATGAATATATAATCAAAGTAAAAGGAAATATTGTCTCTTCATACGAAGTCTATCCTGATAGGATGCTCGCAATGAATCCTGGTAATTCAGTTGAATCAGTTGCCGGACTGCCAACTACAGACCCTGCATTTGGATTGCCAAGTTTCTGGATTGCACCTAATGAAAAAGAAAAAGCGGAAATGAGCGGATATACAGTTGTTGATTGTATTTCGGTTCTCACAACACACTTGCAGGAAGTACTGAAGAGAAACTTTGATAAACTATTGACAAGACAGGATGTTAAACAACTTCTTGAAAATCTTAAAAAAGAATACCCGGCTGTGGTTGAAGAAATTAATCCCGATGCACTTTCTCTTGGAACAATTCAAAAAGTTTTACAAAACTTATTGAGAGAAAGTATTCCAATTAAAGATTTTGTTCAGATATCAGAAGCGCTGATTGATTATTCTAAAACAACAAAAAATGTTGATGTTCTGACAGAATATGTCCGCCATACAATTGGTGAAACAATAGGTAATCTTTACAAAGATCATAATGGAATAATTCATGCTGCGGCTTTGAGTGAACCGTTTGAAGGCGCAATAACTAAATCTCTGCAGGCACAAAAAGACAGTGTTGTAACGCTTGGCTTGCCTCCTCAAGTATTAAGAGAGTTGAATAATCAGTTGCAGCTAATGCTTGAAAAATTCAACTCGCTTGGCTATCCGCCAGTGTTAATTACATCTGCAACTATTCGGCCATATTTTTATAGATTAGTTGCAAGCAGTTTCCCTGAAATAATTATACTGTCATACTCAGAATTACCGGCAAATGTTGAACTTGAATTTCTTGGAAAGATAGAGGTTACAAATGCAAATTAAAAAGTACGTAGCTGCATCATTAAAAGAAGCTACGCAGCAAATGAAAGATGAATTAGGCGGCGAAGCAATTATACTCGGCACTCGTGTAATTGAAAATGATAAGCGTTTCAATATGAAAAAGATGTATGAAATTACTGCCGGAATAGATCATACTGTGCCGTCTGATGCAAAAAAAACAAATAAAGAAAAAGTTTCTCAATCCGATAACTTTCATTCAGAACTTGAAGAGTTAACAAAGAAGATTTACGGTAAAGTTGAAGCAAAACAGGGCACAGAAAAGAAAAAAGTTAAATATGCTGATGCACAGGAAACAAAACAGGTTGATAAAGAAATTGAAGAAGTTGCAGATACTTTAGAAATGAGAGAAGTGCAAAAAAACCTGATTAAAACATTAACAAAACATCTTCATGATTCATCTCAGTTTATGGAGAGCTCCAATCTTGAAAATTATTTGTTGTCAAGTATGGCCTCGATGGTTCCGACTACAACATTTAAAGTCAGCAAGAATAAATTGACTAAAATTGCACTTGTTGGCCCAACAGGAGTTGGTAAAACCACATGTATTGCAAAGCTCGCGGTAATTTCCAAAATAATTCACAAACTCAAAGTCGGTTTAATTTCCATTGATACATATCGCCTTGGTGCAATTGATCAGCTGAGAATTTTTTCTGAGATCAGTGATATTGAAATGGCTGTAGCATATGAACCGGAAGACATGCCTAAACTTTTGAAAAAATTCAAAGGAATGGATTTGGTGTTTATCGATACGGTTGGCCGAAGCCAGAAAGCAAAAGAAAATCTTGAATCGATTAAAAAATATTTGGATGCCGCACAGGTAAATGAAACTATTTTGGTGTTAAATTCTACTGCTTCAACGAGAACTATGAATGATGTGGCTGAAAAATTCAAAGCGCTGAATTATTCTTCATTGATATTTTCAAAAGTTGATGAAGCTGTCGCTTACGGAAATATAATTAACATGACTGTTAATCATAATGTGCCTGTAATGTTTTTAACAAACGGGCAGGTTATTCCTGATGATATAATTTCGGTTAATCCATCGTTTATTGCTAATCTGGTTTATACCGGTAAACTATATAAATGAAATGAATGAGCAGGCATCAAGACTTATACAATTGCGGGAGCTGGAGGTAAGAGAAAATATTCTCTCTTCTTCCAAAATTATATCTGTTTGTTCAGGCAAAGGGGGAACTGGGAAAACTTTTTTCGCCGCAAATTTTGCACAATCTCTCGCCGGTTTAGGCAAAAAGATTTTATTGGTCGATCTCGATCTCAATTTTTCTAACCTTAATGTTTTGTTAAATCAAACATCCGATAGTTTACTCTCCGAATTTTTTGAACAGAGAAAATCGCTTCAGGAAATTATTTTTGATTATAGCGGCAATCTGAATTTAATTTTTGGCGATTCCGGCAGAAATGATTATCCAAGGGTTAGCCGAGAAATAATCAATTATTTTTTTATTTCACTCAATAAAGTAATTGATAGGTATGATTATATAATTTTAGATTCATCTGCCGGGGCCGATGAAATTACTCTTCACCAGTTGATAAAATCTGATTATAATATAATTGTAACTTCACCAGAGCCAACTGCAATAATGGATGCATATGTAGTAGTGAAATTATTGTCTTCGGAAAATTCATCATCCCTAAAATTTGTGGTTGTTAATAAATGTTTAGACAAAACAGATGCCGATTCTGCTTTTTCAAATCTCACATTGGCTACAAAACATTTTTTGGGGGACTCGCCAGAATTTCTCGGTTCTATTTCATTTGACGCTGATGCACACAAATCAATTCTTAACCAGCAGCTGCTTGTACGTGAAAATCCGGATTCAAAGTCCGCAAAAGAAATTAAATCCATCGCAAATCAATTCGTCACTATCAATCAGGTGGCTAATATTAGCCGTCCTGGCCAAATAATCTAATTAAAATCGCCGTTTTTACTCATTATTTGAAGTTTTTTCATACTCCAAACGACTCAACCGTGTGGTATGCGGTTTGCAAAACATAATACAAAAAAAGAAAATCTGATGAATAAAATAGTATTACAGTTTGGGTTGTTGGTGTTCTTCTTCTCAGTAATATTTTTCACCCAGCGGGGCATGAGTCTGGAACGAATTCTTCTTAATTCATTTGCAATTTTCATCATAGTAACAACAATGCTTAGTGTTATTGTAATTGGTTTGATAAAAGCGATCAATAAAAATTCATTAAGCAAATTAAGTGACTTATCCGAACACTTAGCAGGAAACAAGGACAATGAGTAACACTACGCTTTGGGCATCGTACAAACAAAAGCCATCGGCCGAATTAAAAAAGCAGATAGTTCTGAACTATGTTAATCTTGTTCATTATGTAATACATAGAACAAATTTAATTCAGAACGGATTGCTTGATAGAAGAGATTTCTTTCAATTTGGAATAGAAGGCTTGAGCGAAGCTATCGACCGTTTTGACCCGGACTACGGTACAAAGTTCGAGACATACGCAATTCAGCGTATTCGTGGAAAGATATATGATGAACTTAGAAAATATACTGATAAGTTCGAACCCACTCTTGACGCAGAAGCGACTACTATTTTCCCTACATCAACACTTTCTGTGAATCAATCAATCGGGGATGATGATGGAATGCAGTTGTATGAAATGCTTCCCAGCGATTCGGATAAACCCGATTCAATTCTTGAGAAAAAAGATTTGAAACAGAAATTATTGGAAATGATTAAAGATCTTAATGAAAGAGAAAGAACTATCCTTAGTCTCTATTATTATGAAGATCTTAACTACAAAGAAATCGCACAAGTGCTTAACATTACTGTTTCAAGAGTTTCACAGATTCACTCAAGAATATTAAATTCCTTAAAATTAAGACTGGCTGAATATAATGCTTGAAATTAAAAATCCTGAATCCAGAGAGAAAATTAAAAAGCAACTCTCGAATATCGGAACATTGCCATCAGTACCACAGATTATTACAGAAGTTTCTTCTTTATTAGATAACGAAAGAACTAGCGCTTCCGATTTATGCAAAGTAATTTCCAGAGATCAAGCAATTGTTGCAAAAATTTTAGCAGTTGCTAATTCACCTTTATATGGTTTACCAAGACGAGTTTCTACATTAGAATTTGCTGTTGTTATTATTGGCTTTGAACACATGCGTAATATTCTGGTTGCACTTTCTTTGGTGGAAGCATTCAAAAATAGAAGCACATCAACCTGGAATCATCAATTATACTGGATGCATTCTTTATTAACTGCAACAGCAGCAAAGAGAATTGCAGATGATCTCCGTTATCCAAAATCAGGAGAAGTTTTTACAGCCGCATTGCTTCACGATTTGGGACTGGTAGTTTTACAGCGTTATATGAATTCGGATTTCAATAAAATTGTAAAACTGGTTGAAGAACAGCAAATGTCTCACATAAATGCCGAAGAAGAAATTCTCGGTTTTACACATCAGGAAATAGCAGAATTTTTGTTGGAAAAATGGAATTTCCCCCCATACATAGCCGAAGCAGTTCTTTATCATCACAGACCTTCACTGGCAGATAAGGGAAAAGTGCTTTCATCGTTAATTCATCTTGCAGATTACATGACGCAAAAGTTAAACATTGGCGCTTTCAATTGGGATAACGAACTTCAGTTTGATGAAGGTGTTATAGATATACTTGGTTTTGGAAGCATGGAATATCTTGATGGATTTATCAAAAGTTATGAACCGTTATTTAATAGTCATCTGGAATCTTTAACTGAAAACAATAAAATAGTGTGAGTAATTATGGCAGCAATAACAACTGATTTGACGCAGAGACGTGAGAGAACAGAATTAATCTTAAAAAAGGTTAATACTTTAGCTCCGCTACCAAAAATTCTGCAAGAAGTTTTACAGCTTTTAAACGATGTAAATACTAGCCCTCACTCTCTTGCAAAGGCAATTTCCAAAGATCAAAGTGTTGTTCTGAAGATATTGACAATTGCTAATTCTCCTTTTTATGGATTAACAAAAAGAGTTTCTTCGATCGAATTTGCAATTATGATTTTGGGTTATGATGAAATCAGAAATATAGTTTCTGCACTTTCACTTATGGAATCAATGAAAAATAAAAGCGATCAATATCTTGATCAGAAAAAATTCTGGATGCATTCTTATCTCACAGCAACAATTGCCAAAAAACTTGCAATGGATATGGGATTGGAAAAACATGCCGAAGCTTTTATTTCGGGACTTCTGCATGATCTTGGAATTTCGGTAATTCACAGATTCATGCATTCCGATTTTGTAAGCATACATGAATTAGTAAACAACGGCATGAATTACAGCGAAGCTGAAATGCAGGTTATAGGAATTTCGCACGGTGAAGTTGGCGAATCATTACTTAAGTATTGGAACATTCCGGAACTGATTACTGAAATAGTAAAGAACCATCATCAGCCATATTTAGCTCAGACTTCTCCAACTTTAACAGCTGTTGTTCATTTAGCAGACTACATGACTCAGATGCTGAAGATTGGCGAACTTCATTTAGATACTAACCTTGAATTGGATAATCATATTTTCTCAACCCTTCACGTAAAAGACTTGGCAGAATTAGCACACTTTATTGAAGGATATCGTGAACCATTAAAAGCTCAGTTGGAATCTCTTAAATATTTAGTATGAGACTAATTAAAGATAGAACCCGCGAATACGAATCTTTTCACAAATCGCTTCAGTACTTTTCTAAAAGTTCTGAAGTTAAAGGTGATTTAAAGCTTCTGAGTTTTGAAAACCATAGAAGTAATCAAAATCTTCTTGAAAAGTATTCATTTTTCATGCAGAATCTTACGTCATTCCAAAAAAGAGCTCGTGAAGCAAAAAACCTTTTGGATATTCATTCGTTGACGCAGGAATTTATAAGAAGAATTCTTCAATCGAAGGAAGTGGAAATATTTTTATTTAGTGATACAAACCGCCACTTAATTCCTGTAAATAAAAATGCTAACCCGAATCATATTAATTCGGTTAATAAAGCATACTCGGAAGGAATTTTGGAGTGGGTGTTTGAATCCAAGAAACCTACAGTTGTTCCTGATCTAAATTCATATACTATCAATGGTTCAAAAGTAAACCAGATGATATTCCCTATTTATGATGCACAGACTAAATATGGCGTTCTTTCGGTTTATACATCTAGTGTTAAAATATCAGACGATTCATTAGAAAATAGTTCAATACAAATAATTCTTGGAATTATTGTTCCGATAATTGTTTCACTTCGCCAGAAAAATTCAATTAATAAACTTTACCAGGAACTTCAGGTTTACCAGTCAAAAGTACATAACGATTTTGATGTTAATGCAATCGGCAATATGGCTGAAGGTATAATTGAAGAGATTGGCACTCCTTTGCAGGTGATTCTCTCATTATCGGATTTAATTGAAAACGATTATCCGAAAATTGATAAAGAGATTACTGAAAAAATTAAAAAACAGGTAAACAAGGTTACCGAGCTGACAAACCGTTTAACGAAATTTGCCGACCTGAATAAACCGGCAAATAAAAATGCACAGCCATGTCAGTTAAATAAGCTTGTAAAAGAGTTTAGAAATGTATTAAATGCTACTCTTCAAAATCTTGGAATGGAATGCGAATTGGATCTTGAGGAAAATATACCTCCGATTTTAACTGATCCAAACGATATTAAACAATTGCTTACAAGTCTTTTCTCTCTGCTTAAATCTGCCACAAAAAGGAACGGCGCTTTTATCATTCAAACAAAATATATAAAAGAGAGAGTGGTTTTATCCGTATTTACTACTGAACAGATTGAAGGATTGAACAGCGAAGGAGAAAATAAATCGACTGTTACTGTGAAATTAATTCATGACTTGATGAGAAAAAATGAAGGAAGCGCTGAATTTAATGTGCTGCCGCTGAAAGGCACCATTATCCATTTAATATTTCCCTTAAAAAGGAAACTGGTTCTATGAAAAAATTTTTAATCATTACCCTGGTTTGTGCATCGATGGCTGTAGCGCAAAAAGTTGATTCAGTATATGCTTCAACTGATTCAATAAATATTAAAGCTCTTGTGCAAAAACAAATTGAGGATGCAAGAAACAAGAAAGCAGAAAATTTTTCGGATGCCCAGCCTGTAATACAGGCAAAAATAGAAGTTCCGGTTATTAAAAGTTTGCAGCCAAAAGAAACATCAAACACCATGATTAGTTATTTAATGAGCCAGCCGGTACAATATAAAATTTATGAAGTTGTTTCACTGATAATAATCGGTTTTGTTCTCTTAAGAAGAATAATGAAAAATTTGGGCAAGAAATCGAAAAAGAACCTGAAAATTAAAATCGGATTGATGCGTGAAGAGAAAGTGGGAATGACGCAAACAAATCCAAAACTGGTTAAAATCAGAAAGGTTTTGAAAGATAATCTGGAAATATTTAAACAAGACGATCAGCAATTAGCAAAGACAGCGCGACAGTTAAATGTTTCTCAGGGAGAATTACTTCTTGCAGCAAGATTAAAATTTTTTGAAATGAAGAAAATGTAAGAGGCAAAAATGGTAAAAGGAATATATACAGCCGGAAGAGGATTGGATTACAGAATAAAAAACATTGATGTTATTGCGAATAACCTTGCCAACTTGAATACAACCGGCTATAAAAGAGAAGTTCCTTTTTCTGAAGTGTTAAACCAGTTTGGTGATTATTCAGTTAAAAAAATTACCAGCCAGCAGCAGGGAGATATAATTCAGACTTCAAATCCTTTCGATCTTGCAGTTTCAGGCGAAGGTTTCTTTGCTGTAAAAAATAAAGATGGAAATGTTGAGCTTACAAGAGATGGAAGATTTAAACTCAATGATGAAGGTTTCCTTGTAGATGCTAATCAGAATAAAGTAATGGGTAAACAGGGTGAAATTTCAATTGAGGAATCTGTAATTGAAAAAGATGCAACAATAAAAATAAATCGTAAAGGTGAAATTAAAGTTGGTGAACGGGTAATTGATACAATTCTTGTCGTAAATGTTGATGATCCGAATCAGATAGAACGTGCCGGCGGATCAAATTTTATTGTTGGTGAAAACGGATACAATGAAGTGGATGAAGAACGTTATTCAATTTCACAGGGATTTTTAGAAGAATCAAATATTAACCCGATTGCCGAAATGGAATCTATGATATCAATCAATAAAGAATATGAAACGACACAGAAAGTTATGAATGCGCTCGATGCTTCACTTGGCCAGGCAAACGAAATGGGTAAAGTATAATTAAGAAAAATTGACAGGAGTATAAAATGTCTACAAGAGCACTAAGAACCGCAGCTTCTGGAATGTATGCTCAACAAATTAATATAGAAGTTGTATCAAACAACATCGCGAATATTAATACTACCGGTTTCAAGAAAAATAAAGCTGACTTCCAGGATTTAATGTACCAGGAGGTTAATATTAATCCTTTGTCTTCTGCTACACCGGGCGTTGAAGAAACATCTACTGCAAAAATTCAGATTGGTAATGGTGTTAAACCCGCATCATCATCAAAAATATTTGCTCAGGGAGATATTACTCCAACACAAAATCAGCTCGATCTTGCAATTCAAGGAGAAGGATTTTTCCAAGTGAAAAAATCTGATGGAACATTCGCTTATACGCGTGATGGTTCATTTAAAATAAATGCCGAAGGGAAATTGGTTACCACAAACGGTAATGTTCTTGAACCGGGATTTATTGTCAATTCGGATGTTCAAAGTATTGAAATTGGTAAAGATGGAACGGTTGTAGCTCGAGAAGTCGGCGGTGGTTCAACAACACTCGGCAATATAGAGATGGCTAGATTTATGAACAACGGTGGTTTGATTGCGTTGGGAGATAATTTGTATGGTGAAACAACTGCATCCGGTGCTCCAATTTTAGGTACACCAGGAGAACAGGGATTTGGTGAGATACACCAGGGATTTTTGGAAGCATCAAACGTTGATATTGTTGAAGAAATGATTGCGATGATAGCGGCCCAGAGAGCGTATGAAATCAATTCCAAGACAGTAAAGACAGTTGAAGAAATGATGACGATGGCTAATAATCTTAAACGTGCATAATACTTAAATGAAAACTTTGTTTTTAATATTGCTCGGATATGTTTCGCTTTTTGCAAATTCTTTTGATTCGCAATTAAAAAGTTATTTGCAGAATAAATTTGCTGCATACGAAAAATTTGAATATCAGGTAATTCAATCGCCTAAAGATTTTTTCAAAATTGAAATTAATACAGAGAAAAATTTCAGACTTGTTAAAAACTATGCTTATGTGCCTATTAAAATTTATGATAAACAAAATTCATCCAGTCTATCGGTCTTAACAGTTCGCGTAAAATTGTATAAAACAATTCTGGTCTCTGTTAAAAATATCAGCCAAAATGAACCGCTGGATTTATCATTGTTTGAAACAAAATTGGATGATGTTTCTTTATACGAAGATAGAACTGTTAATAGTCACGAAATAAAAAATAAAAGAAGCAAAGTACTGGTAAAATCAGGAACAGTTTTAACTAAAGAATTAATGGAAGAAATACCTTTAATAAATAAAGGGGATAAAGTTGTTATTCATGCAGGTAAAGATGGTGTTGATATTTCTGTTGATGCAATTTCACGTCAGGATGGATGTGCCGGAGATGTAATCAGTGTTCAATCAAACAATAAAATATTTAAAGCAAAGGTAATTGATAAATTCAACCTAACATTGGTAGAATAAAATGAAAAAAGAATTATTTATAATCAGTTTCGCTGCAATCACTTCAATGGCATTTGCGCAGAATATGAGAAAGAATTCTCAGTATTCTCTGTTCAGCGATAATAAAGCTACATCTCCTGGTGATGCTGTTACAATTCTTGTTATTGAATCGACCCAGGCTTCAAATAATTCCGAAACTACTGCCGGCAGAAAAAGCGAACTTGGATTAAGCGCATCTGGTGCGGTTGGCAACGGATCAATACCTAATACTGCAATTTCATTGGGATCGAATAATGATTTCCAGGGAAGCGGTTCGACAAAAACAACTGGAATGATTAGCACAAAGATTAGTGCTACTGTTGATTCTATTCTTGCAAACGGAAACATGATTATTTCGGGAAACAAAAAAATTACTATCAATGGTGAAGATCAGGTTGTTCATATAAAAGGTAAAGTTCGCCCATCAGATATTAGACCGGATAATTCAGTTTATTCCTATAATATCTCGGATGCCGAGATTTCCTTTGAAGGAAACGGAATAATTAATAATGCTCAAAAACCGGGCTGGTTAACAAAAATTTTCAACTGGTTATTCTAGGTGCAAAATGAAAAATAAAATTCTAACAATTGTCTTGATGATTTTATTCGCAGCTAATTTAATTGTTGCGCAAAGAATAAAAGATATCGCTTACATAAACGGAAAAAATAATGAGCAGATAATTGGTTATGGCCTTGTTGTTGGTCTTGCAGGCACCGGCGACAGTTATCGTTCATCATTCACAATCCAGTCTGTAACAAGTATGTTAAAAAGATTCGGTGTTACTGTTCCACAAACAGATTTGAAAACCAAAAACGTAGCTGCTGTGATTGTAACCGCATCATTAAACAATAACTTAAAAGTAGGTGCCGAATTTGATGTAAATGTATCTTCGATGGGTGATGCAACAAGTTTGCAGGGCGGAGTTCTTTTGATGACACCACTTTCTGGTATGGCTGGTGAAGTTTATGGTTTTGCACAAGG
>DAIEQP010000050.1 GCA_027347805.1 Ignavibacteria bacterium
CTCTGCAGGCTCAATTCCAACTGTTCAATATCGGCTTGAGATTTATTTGATTGAATAAATACATTCAGTTTTATTCCTGCCTTAAGGTCATTATCCAGTTTATTTACGCCATAAACAATAAAAATAGATGCAACTGAAACTAATGCTGCAAGCGAAGTGACAAAGATCAGCACAAACGAATTATACCCGCTTTTTCGAAATAACCTGAATGCTTCTGATAAATAAAATGTAATCATATCATTTTAGAAATTTGATTCATCAATCCAGTGTTTAATTTTCCATTTCCCATCTTCGTCTTTACCAAGAGTAAGATTTACTTTTCCATCAACAAAAATTATATCTGTAGGATTAAATGTAATAGATAAATTGAAACTTCGTATAATTCTCGTCGAATCGGCAGTAAAAGATACTATGTTATTCCAGATTAAATCCAGCCTTTGTGAATTCTGAAAAAGACCATTTGTGATGCGCATCTCTTCATCTCTTCCCCAGGAGTCATCAATTCCCCGATCGTAATCACGGTAGCTAAATGTAAAATCTTTGTTGAGCAGTTTGCCATAAATCAATGTATCCTTGAAAGTATATGCATACTGAAAATTCCTGAAAACACCTTCAACGGAAGTTTGATCACTTATAAAACCTGCAGCCGAACCGAGAGTTTCATCTATAGCCGGTGCGAATGGATTACAGCTCCAGCATGTTATCAATAAAAATATTATCAGGATTAAAGGCTTAATACATCCTCCCCTTTAAATCACTCCAAGAACGTAAATTATCTTTTCTTAAATCCTCCCAGGAAACAATTACCCACTGATTACGACTATCCAGATAAATTTTAAATTGTGCAGTCCCCTGGTAATCTCCAGTTATGGTTTGATCTTTTGTTTGAATCGACAAAAGATAATCGAACTGATACAATGCACTGTCCCCCAGCGGTGTATTAATTTGATTTGAAAGTTTTAATGTAATTGAATTACCGCTCAAGGATAAAGTCTTAATATTATTAAAATACTGGCGCTCAGCTTCTATTCCCCAGCTAGAAAGTACAGGAAACTGAACTCGCGAACCGGAAGATGCTATGAATGAATATTTT
The DNA here is from genome assembly GCA_027347805.1 of Ignavibacteria bacterium. Classification (GTDB taxonomy): domain Bacteria; phylum Bacteroidota; class Ignavibacteria; order Ignavibacteriales; family Melioribacteraceae; genus Stygiobacter. The sequence continues at coordinate 1,094 of DAIEQP010000050.1, forward strand.
TTCTGTAAACTTGTTTGATCAACAAAGCATGCCAGGTAATTTTCAACAATTTTACTTTCGACTGAAGTTTTGAAATTACTGAATAATATATCCGGAGTTGTTGCCGGCACAAGACTGCTGGAAAGGGAATTCGGTTCTTCTGAATCCCTTGCTGTAAAAAGTTCGCATGAGGTAATTATAAAAATTAATGATATTAAAAGTAATAGGTTTTTCATTTCCTGAAAATTAAAATCATCCTTTGTGAATTATCTTCAGAGTATGTGTTTCCCGGGTAATCTCCGAAACAATCAAAGAGATTAAACCCGATTTCACAAATTTTACTAACTAAAAATTCTTTTGAGTATAATGATACGGATTCCAGAAACCTTTTTTCAATGTCATTTTTTCTGATCGTAATTTCCTTTTCCACCCGGCGATTTCGTATCATCCTTCTTTCAACAATTTCAGCGCCATCAATTTTGCGTGAAGACTCCTCGATTAAATTTTTCTCGATGTAAGAAGGATTCAAATAATCCAAAACATAAAAACCATCATTATTAAGGAGAGCAAATGCTGATGAAATAAATGCAAAGTTTTCCTTATCGTTTTCAAAGTAGCCAAAGCTGGTAAACAAGTTTGTTACCAAATCGAACTTTTTCATCAGCACGACATTCCTCAAATCAGAACAAAAAAATTTTGTATTCAGATTTTGTTCTCTTGCCTGTTTTAATGCTACGTTTAACAAAGTTTTACTTAAATCAAATCCGGTTACATTAAATCCGCAGGAAGAAAAATAATTTGCATGCCTTCCCCCGCCGCAAGCTGCATCAAGTATAAATGAACCTTTAGAGATTTTAGTTGAATTAAGAATCAGGTTGCATAATTGGTATGCATCGGCTTCATCTCTGTGCTTATATACAGCCAAATATAGATCCGACGCAAACCAGTCTTTAAACCAATCTTTCATTAGACTTGAATTCTTCCAATAAATGCACGTCCAATAGTTGCAGAATCTGCAAATTCCAAATCACCACCTATTGGAAGCCCGCGTGCAATTCGAGAAATTTTAACATTGGTTTCTTTTAGCATTTTACTTAAATAAAGCGAAGTTGCATCCCCCTCAGAATTAGGATTTAATGCTAAAATAATTTCTGAAATATTTTGCTCGGAAATTCTTTTTAACAATTCTTTAATCTTCAGTTTTTCAGCATTAACACCTGCAAGCGGATTTAAAACTCCGCCCAGAACATGGTAGAGTCCATTAAACTCATTAGTTTTTTCAATTGAAATTACATCGCTCGCTTCTTCGACGACACATATAATTGATCTGTCCCTTTTTACACTTCTGCAGATCTCACATGTATCTTCTACTGATATATTAAAACATTCTGAGCAAAATCTTATTTTTTCTTTCAGCTCTTGAATTGCATTAACAAGCAGTTCAACATTTTCTTTTTCACTTTTCAGAATATGAATCGCCAAACGTTGAGCAGTTTTTTTCCCAATAGAGGGAAGCTTGCTTAGTTCATCAATTGCCTTTTGTAATGGTTCTGCAATCAGCACAATTATAATCCTGGAATATTAAAACCTGGAGGAAGCATTCCCTTTGTGATATTTTGAACTTCATCTTCAGCCATTTTACCGGCAGATGTGAGAGCTTTATTGACAGCAGCAACCACAAGATCTTCCAGCATTTCTTTATCATTTTCTTTAATTATGCTTTCATCTATTGAAAGAGAGATCAGTTCTTTTTTCCCATTAACAGTTGCCTTAACCATGCCACCGCCGCTTTCCTCTGTTATGGTTTTATTTTCAAGTTCCGCCTGAACTTTTGCCATATCAGCCTGCATTTTTTGAACTTGCTTAAGCATTCCGCCCATATCCATTTTCATCATTCCTCCGAAAAATTTTGATTTGATTTATAGAAGTGATTTATTGTTAACATTTCTTTCCTGCTAAAATTAGCAAAAAAAATAATCACAAGAAATTAAAGCGAGAAAATATTACATTTGCGCTGTCGTTGAACTAACCTTTTTCTTATTAATGATTACAAAATACGGTTTTAATACATTTTTATTTTGCACGGCGTTTTCTGCGCTTTTAATAATAGCCAGTCTTTTTATTGGCATTAATTGGATTAAATACCCACTAATAATTATCGCAATAGTCTTTTTCCTCTTCTGTTTAAATTTTTTCAGAGACCCGGATAGAACATCTCCCAAACGCGATAATGTAATTGTTGCCCCTGCCGATGGTGAAATTGTAATTATCAAAGAGGTAATGGAAGATCAATTTATTCATGAGAATGTAAAACAAGTATCAATTTTTATGTCGCCTTTAAATGTTCATGTTAACAGGATCCCGATTAGCGGTAAAATTGAAATGATGAATTATCATAAAGGAGATTACCTTGTAGCATGGCATGAAAAAGCCGATAAACGGAATGAGCGGACCGAGATTGGGATTAACAGTAAGTATGGTAAAGTAATGTTTACTCAAATCGCCGGTTTTATTGCACGCAGAATTGTCTGCCCATTGACTGTAGGTGAAGAAGTAATCATGGGAAATCGTTTTGGCATGATTAAGTTCGGCAGCAGATCCGATGTTTATGCTGCAAAAAACTGGATCCTAAAAGTAAAAGTTGGCGACAAAGTAACAGCGGGCGAAACTATTTTATTCGAGCTAAATAAATGAAACCAAGTTTTTCAAAGTCATTCGTGGCAAATACTGTCACATCACTTAATGTATTCTGCGGGTTTGTATCTATAATTTATTCAAGTCAGCATGAATTTAAAGTTGCATCTGTATTTATAATCATTGCAGCTATCTTTGATGCAATTGATGGAATTGTTGCCCGTTTGTTAGGCACATCCTCACCATTTGGTGTTGAACTTGATTCACTCTCGGATGTAGTAAGTTTTGGCGCTGCACCGGCATTTTTGATTTATAAAGCTTACGCATACCAGTTTGGAATTTTTGGAATTATTCTTAGTTCAACACTATTAATTTTTGGTGCACTTCGGCTTGCACGCTTTAATATTTCTGTCGGCGATTTAACTAAGAAAGGTGATTTTACTGGTTTGCCAATTCCTGTTTCTGCCATGACAATTGCACTATTTGTTTTTTCGTTTTATCGAGATGGTATTCTAATACCACCTTATGATTTAATTACAATTCCATTGATACTCGGACTTGCTGCGCTGATGGTTAGTACAATTAGATACAATGCTCTACCCAAAATGAAAAATAAAAGTATTAGGCAAAAAAGTTTACTGATTTTGGTTTTATGTGTTGCTCTTGCATTAACTGTAATTACAGATGGTGTAATTGTATTTTTTATTTTTGTTGCAATTGTACTATTTGGTGTTTTGAGAGCGTTGTTTTATCTTTTGATTAATCAAAAAGCTGATTCATCAAACAAAGTAAATATTTCGGAGAATTAAATTGTTTA
>DAIEQP010000106.1 GCA_027347805.1 Ignavibacteria bacterium
TATCGGCGCCGTTAACAACAACTTTAGTAATTCCAAACTTTTCTTTTAAGCCCATTTCATAATTATCATATTCAGCGCTTAAGAAAGCATAATGCGCCTGTGTTGCAGTATCAAAACTGTATTGATCTCTTAAAACCAGAATGCCGTATACAATTACAAATAAAAATATTGCCGCAGAAGCATATTTAACTGAGTTCTCTTTCATCATTACATAAACAAGAACACTTATCAACAGAACTAAAAGCATGGCAATAATAGTCGTTCCGAAGAAATCGAACGATAAAGATGTAACAGGTTTTGAAAATGTTGCCAGGACAATTGTTACCGGGACAAGGAGTGAATATAAAGCAGCACTCTTTAGCGAAAAGTTTTTAACAAATGATAAATACTTTTCATCATCGAGCGTCAATTCCCTGTTGGGTCTGAAAAACTTATACAACACAACAAGAGATGTTAAAGTAAGCGAAATAGAGATTGTCTGGAGGAATGATGCCAAAGTATTAACTGAAAAAATGAAATGTAAAATGCCATTATCAGGATTCCATCTTGAAATATCTGTTGCAACCTGAACTGCGCTTGTGTACCAGTAAACAGCAATCAGAAGGCAGATCAATCCATACATTCCTGTTTTCTTGTAGAGAATAGATGTACTTGATTTATAGTTTTCTATCTCTTCCTTTGATCTGTTATTATCAGTTTTCCCAGTCTCGGCAACAAGGAAAATATCTTTAAGATGAATCGAATATTTGAAAGTAAAGATCAGGATTAATCCTGCAAGGAGGAATAACATTGCCACAATGAGGTAATCTGCAACATTAACTGATGTTCCGTGCAGCAGCTGGGAATATCCAAACATTGCACTCAGAAGAGGAACAAATCCGAATGCAAAAGCAGTTCCCTTATTAAATGTTGCAAGGTCAATCAGGTCTTTTGTGAATTCATATAACACAGGGTCGCCGGTCTGTTCAAATCTTCTTTTGAAGTAAATTGAATATATAAGAGAACCAAGCAGTACACTTGTATATGAAATAAAAAGTATATGCGTTAGTACCAGCAGGTATTTTATCAATACCATATGGTGAGCTGATTGAGGCAGAACGAACTTGTCAAGTAATTCCATATTGTATTCTATTGTTAAAAATTAATAACTATTAGTTTATAAAGCGAAATAAGTATAAGTACAATTAGCACATATATATTGATTCTTATAAACGCTTTTCTAAAAATCATTTTTTCGAGATAGTCTGAAAGAATTTCTTTTGTAGACCAAACAAGCCAGATACCAAGCAGCATTAAAAGCGCAACAGTATAAGGATGCGATGATTTATTCATTACCGGGATTGCAATGCATGAAACTGCAAGTGCAGCGATCCATACAAATGTAATTCTGCTTATCTGTAAAGAGGAATAAAGTTTTGTTAATGTTGGAAAGCCAGCTTTTTCATAATCTTTACCATGAATAAGAACGAGCAGCCAGAAATGAGGAATCTGCCAAATGAAAAAGAAAAATGCAACAAGTAGAATTCTAAAATCGTTTAACTCGCCCCCGGAAGCGACCCACCCGATTACTGGCGGAATAGCTCCAATTAAAGCACCCGGCACAACAGCCATTACATATTTCTTTTTTAACGGAGTATAAAAAACATTATACCATAAGACTGCAATCCAGCCTAAATTCATTGCGGTAAGATTAGAACCATAGAATAAAGTAAGTGCGCCACCTAAAACAAGATTTGCAGCAACTAAAATAGCAGTTACTAAATCCACCCTGCCGGATGGAAGTGGGCGACTTTTTGTTCTATCCATTAATGCATCGGATTTCATTTCCTGAATATGATTAATACAGGAAGATCCTGATGCCAGAAGAAATACTCCAAATGTAGGTAAAAGCATACCCCACTCTATATGCCCTGCATGAAGTATGTAACCAAATGAAGTTGATAGAGCAACAAACATTGTAATTCTTACTTTACCAAGTTCAAGAAGAACAAGACCATATTTCTTAATAAAGTTCAGCAATTATTTTCCTGCAACCGAAGATTTATTTATCTCAGCCTTTGGTTCGTACCATTCATTAAAATTCTTTTCAGAAATCACTTTAACTTTTGTATACATAGCTGAATGATTTAACCCGCAATATTCTGCACAGGCAACGTCATAATTGCCAATTTGTTCTGCAGTAAATGGCAAGAAAGTTTTTCTGCCATGCATTATATCCTCTTTTATTCTGAAAGCAGGAATAAAAAAGGCATGGTTAACATCAACAGATTCCATTATAAGTTTAACAGGTTTATTAACTGGAACATAAAGCGTATCTGCTGTTTTTCCGTTCGGGTATTTGAATGAAAAGTGCCACATCCTTGCAGTTACTTCAACAACAAAAGAATCTTTAGGAATATCTCTTGTTTCTCTAAAGCTATTGTAGCCGAAATAAAACATAGAAAGGACAAGCAAGGTAGGAATAACTATCCAAGCAATTTCAAGCGGTAGATTTTCTTCAATATCAACCGGCTGGTGTCCGTGTTTCCTGTTATACTTAAAAACAAAATATACCATAACTGCAGTTATTCCAAGCAGAAGAACCACAGAAACGGCAATAATATATATCATTACCTGATCAACAGATTGAGCATGCGCTGTTGGAGATGGAGACATTTGTTTCCTCTATCTAAATAGAAAATCAAAGAATGTTAAAACGAAGATAATCAGCAAAGTCATACCGCTTAATGCAAGAAAAACTTTGAATATTTTTTCTTCGAATTTAATATGCATAAAAATATTGATTACCAATGCCGATTTAATTGCTGCAATGGCTAAAGCAATAAACAAAGTATATTTACCAAGACTTACACCCGCAACAGTTACAGTAATTGAAGTAAATGCGAGCAATGCAAGCCAAACAAATACGTATGTTAAATAACCGGGATGTTTTTGTTTTGATGTATGTTCCATTTAGTTCCTCATTACTGAATTAAGTAGAATAACGGGAATAAGAAAATCCAGATCAAATCAACAAGGTGCCAGTACAAACCGGCATTTTCAAGCTTCACATGATTGTCTGATGTAATTTTTTTCTTCATAACCTGAACAAGCATAAATAAAATTATCACAACACCTATAATTATATGCAAAGCATGAAGTCCTGTCATTACATAGTAAAGCCCATAAAATAAAATTTGTCCGTTTGGTCTGCCCAGCAATTCTTTTGAACCGGGATAAATTCCATGAGCAAATTTTGTAGACCACTCAAAATATTTATTAACCATAAAGAGAAGAGCAAAGAGTAATGTAACATCGAGCATTACAACACTTAGAAACCTATTCCCCTTTTGAATAGCCGCTATAGACAAAGCCATTGTAAGAGAACTTGTAAGGAGAATAATTGTATTCAAAGTTCCGATGCCTGTATTTAGTTCAAGCGCTGCAGCTCTAAACTGATCGGGGTTTTGATATCTGTAAACAGCGTAAACCAAAAACATACCGCCAAATAAAAGTACTTCTGTAAAAAGGAAAAGCCACATTCCCATTCTTGCACCAACATCATCCCGGTGCACATGATGAACGGCAGCGGCTTCGTCATGACTACTCATTCTTCATCTCCTTGAGTTGACTGAAATCGTACGGTTTATGAGTAATAACTGGAATTTCTTCAAAGTTTTCTACAGTTGGAGGCGATTGAATATGCCATTCCAATGTTACTCCTCCCCATGGATTAGAAGTGGCCTTCTTCCCTTTCATCAAAGCATGAATTAAATAACCAAAAATGAACAGCATTGTTCCGACTAAAATCCAGGAGCCTACCGTAGAAATTTCCTGTAAGGTTTTAAATTCCGGTAGATAATCGTAGTATCTTCTAGGCATTCCCATGTAACCCATAATAAATTTCGGGAAATACAACATGTTGAACCCTATAAAATAAAGTGCAACTGAAATTCTG
>DAIEQP010000074.1 GCA_027347805.1 Ignavibacteria bacterium
AAATGTTGTTGTAGTTATTGGTTCTGGTGCGCCAGTTGTTATGAACAGATGGATTGATAAAGTAAGTGGAATAGTTGAAATTTGGTTCGGCGGAAGTGAAGGAGGAAATGCAATTGCAGATGTTTTGCTTGGAAATTATAATCCGTCTGGAAAACTTCCTGTTACATTTCCAAAGAAATGGGAAGATTGTTCTGTGTATTCAACCTATAAATCATTTCCGGCCCGCACCTATTATGCTGACGATATTTATGTTGGTTACCGGCACTTTGATAAAAATAAAATTGAACCATTATTCCCATTTGGATTTGGCTTATCATATACAACCTTTGAATACAGCAACTTAAAAGTTGATAATGGCGGTTATATGACTTCAGTTACTTTTGATCTTACGAACACTGGAAAAATCAAAGGAGAAGAAGTTCCTCAGCTATATCTATCCGCATTGGATTCAAAAGTTGATAGACCGGTGAAAGAATTAAAATCATTTAAAAAAGTTTCTCTGGATCCCGGCCAAACAGTGAATGTTAAGTTGATGATTCACCAGTCTGATTACGGATACTTTGACGAAGAATCAAATTCATGGAAAATAGATAGCGGTAAATTTGAAATAGGTATCGGAACTTCATCGCGCGATATAAAGCTGAAAGAAACAATTACGATTAAATAATTTGAACGAAAGGAGACGTATGAGAAAAATTTTATTCCTGCTTTTTGCAGCTCTTCCTGTTATTGTCCAGGCACAACTTAGGATTAACGAAAAAGAATATTTTGAAATGCCTGGTCTTAACGTGATGGTCTTTCATGATTACTATCCTGATGGACATCAAACCGGTATAACATTAATACAGAATGGAAATCGTGTTGCTGCAAACGGTGATTTGCGTTTGGAAGCTACACCAGGACAGTGGTCACCTACTCCTGTTGTTGGCAAACGAAAAGTTGATAAAGAAAAAAATGAAATTTCAGTTTCGCTCAGTTATCCGGATCCTAAGAAAGACAAAAAAGGATTTAACCCGATTGATTACCCCGATCTAAAATTTTCTTATTCGGTTAGGGTTAAAGCTGAAGGAAATTCATTCAGAGTTTTTGTTGATCTTGATTTACCGCTGCCCGAGGAATGGATTGGAAAAGTCGGATTCAATTTTGAATTGTTTCCCGGAGATTTTTTTGGAAAATCTTTTATTCTTGATGATTACTTTGGTGTATTTCCTCAGCATCCAAATGGCCCAATGTTTACTGATGCAAAAGGAGTTGCACAGCAATCTCCAATAGCCGGCGGAAATAAATTAGTTGTTTCGCCGGAGAACCAGGAACAGAAAATTACTTTTGAATCATTAAACGGCAAACTTTTTTTGATTGATGGGAGAGGCAAGCATAATAATGGTTGGTTTGTTATTCGTTCACTGATTCCTGCAGGAAAGACCAAGGACGCGATTGAATGGCTGGTAACACCAACTGTAAATCCAAATTGGATTTCGAAACCGGTTGTGCAGGTTTCTCAGGTTGGTTATCATCCTTCACAGACAAAAATTGCTGTTATCGAATTAGATAAAAATGATTCTGAAATAAGAGAAGCTAAACTTTACAAAATCGATTCAGAAAAAAGCAGACTTGCTTTAAGTGATAAACCAAAAAACTGGGGAAAGTTTTTGCGTTATAATTATCTGCAATTTGATTTCAGTAATGTTACTGATGAGGGACTTTATCAAATTCAATACGGTGAATTCAAAACAGATCCGTTTCAAATTTCTAAATCGGTATATCAAAAAAATGTCTGGCAGCCGACTGTTGAATATTTTCTTCCTGTGCAAATGTGTCACATGCGTGTAGAAGAAAATTATCGTGTCTGGCATGGCTTGTGTCATGATGATGATGCACTAATGGCGCCGTTAAATTACAATCACTTTGATGGATATTTCCAGGGACCATCAACCTTAACAAAATTTAATCCTTTTGATCATGTCCCGAATTTAAATCATGGCGGATGGCATGATGCCGGAGATTATGATTTACGGATTGAATCACAATCTGAAACTGTTCACCTGCTTGGAATGGCATACGAGGAATTTAAAGTTGATATTGATCAGACAACGATTGATCAGCAGAACAAAATGGTAAACATTCATGTGCCGGATGGAAAATCAGATATCTTTCAGCAAATGGAACATGGCTTGCTCACGATCATAAATGGTTATAATTCTTTGGGGAGATTATATCGTGGAATTATTTGCCCGACACTTAATCAATATACTCTTCTTGGTGATGCATCTGTTAATACCGATAATCATTTCTACGATTCCTCACTAAAAGAAAATGAAGTAGAGGGAAGTCGATCTGGTAAGGAAGATGATGATTATGTATTTACAGAAAACAGCCCGATGCATGAATTAGGAACTGCAGCAATATTGGCGCAGGCGAATAGAGTATTGAAAAGTTTTAATTCTGAATTAGCAAATGAATGTTTAAGAATTGCAGTAGAGATCTGGAATACGGATAAAGAGGCGAAAGAAATTTTTAAAATTGAAGCTGCTTCTGAACTTTATTTAACAACCGGCAAAGATGAATATAAAAATTTTCTTTTATTGAATGCAGATTTGATTGCCAACAGTTTTGAACGAGCTGGCTGGATTGCAGGTAGAGTATTATCAAAGTTGAATAATGATGAATTCACGAAGAAAATGTATGAGGCGGCAAAAAAATATAAATCAAAATTGGATGATCTTCAGAAAGAAAATCCATATGGTGTTCCATATCGTCCTGATATATGGGGCGCTGGCTGGCAGATTCAAAGTTTTGGCAAGCAGCAGTATTATCTCCAAAAATGTTTCCCGGAAATTTTTACAAAAGATTATATGCTTAACGCTCTCAATTTTGTTTTAGGTTGTCACCCCGGACAAAATACTTCCTCCTTTGTTTCTGGCGTTGGTTCAAAATCCGCAACTGTTGCTTACGGTGTTAACAGAGCCGATTGGTCTTATATACCTGGCGGAATTGTATCGGGAACCGCAATAATTCGCCCTGATCTCCCGGAATTAAAAATATGGCCCTACTTCTGGCAGCAGACTGAATATGTTCTTGGCGGCGGTACAGGTGATTATATTTTCCTTGTATTAGCAGCGGATAAAATTCTTAATAAATAAACGATGGATTGAAAATGCAACGTTACAGAAAATTTATCTGGGCACTTTTTTGTGTATTGATGATTTGTTTTTCAGGTTGTTCTTTAATTGGAATATCTTCAAAACCAAAAACTATTGTTGAACTTTATGGATTGATACGTACTAAGGGAAATCAAATTGTTGATCAAAATGAAAAACCGGTTTCTCTTCATGGAATGAGCATGTTCTGGAGTCAATTTAAAGAAGGTGCAAAGTTTTACAACGAGAAATGTATTGATTGGCTCTACAAAGATTTCAATTGCACTGTTATAAGAGCTGCAATGGGAATTGACGGAGGAGGCTACATTGCAAATCCTAAAGTTGAACAGGAAAAAATATTCAAAGTGATCGATGAATGTTTACGTTTGGGAATTTATGTTATAGTTGATTGGCATGATCACCGTGCTGAAAAACATACAGAAAAAGCTGTAGAGTTTTTTGGTATGCTTGCACAGAAATATGGTGATAAACCAAACATCATTTATGAAATTTATAATGAGCCTATAAAGGTTAGCTGGAATGATGTTGTTAAACCATATTCGGAATCAGTTATAAAAGAAATTAGAAAATATGATCCTGATAATTTAATTCTTGTCGGAAATCCAACATGGTCCCAAGATGTTGATGCTGCTTCAAAAGATCCTGTTAATGATAAAAATGTAGCATATGTTATTCATTTTTATTCAAGCACCCATAAACAATTTTTAAGAGATAAATGTGATGTCGCATTAAAAAATGGATGCGCGCTTTTCGTTTCTGAATATGGAATTACTGAAGCGAGTGGAAACGGCAAAACTGATTGGGACGAAACGAAACTCTGGTTTAATTATATCAAAAAAAATAATCTGAGCACATGCAATTGGTCTGTAGCAGACAAAAAAGAAACTTCTGCTTCGCTGATGCCTGGTGCTAATCCAGAGGGGGAATGGAAAGAATCAGATCTAAGTGAATCCGGTAAATGGAATCGCAATTATATAAGAATAGAAAATGCTGAAGCATTCAAAATTATTGGTTTTTCGGAAACAGACAATTGAATTGATGCCGAGGAATATTAATGAAAAAAGAAATCTGTTTTAGATTGTTAGCAGTTCTCTTGACGCTAACATCACAAATATTCCCATTAAATATTACAGGTAATCAAAAAATGTTCGATGAACAAAAAGATATTGGAAAAGTTAAACTTGCCGGATCGACTAAATACACAGACAACAACACGATTGAAGTAACCGGCAGCGGCGAAAACATTTGGGGTAAAGAGGATGCATTCTTCTATGCTTATAATAAAGTTGAAGGCGATCTTTCACTCGCAATGGAATATAAATGGATTGGAAAAGGTAAACATGAGCACCGCAAAGCTGGATGGATGATTCGCGCCGGATTAGAACCAGATGATATTTATGTCGATGCGGTTGTTCATGGTGATGGACTTATCTCAATGCAATATAGAAAAGAAAAAGGGGGAGATACATATGAAGTTCGTTCTAAAATAAACGGACAGTATAAATTGGTTCTTGAAAGAACCGGCGATCAGTTTACATTGTATGTTTTGAAAGATGGGAAAACTCATCCGGCAGGAACGATTTCAATTCCAATGGCTGGACAAATTTATGCAGGCCTTGCCGTAACATCTCATGATTCAACAACGAAAGAAACAGCAACCTTTACTAACGTTGAAATGAATAACCTTGGTTTCGTTGAAGAGAGTAAACGAGTAGTTGAAAGTACACTCGAAACATTTGATATTGAAACCGGGGTAAGAACAATTATTCGTCAGGCAAAAGAACATTTTGAAGCACCAAACTGGAGCCGCGATGGAAATACTTTTATTTATAACTGCGGCGGGAAAATATATTATTTGCCGGTTGAAGGCGGAACACCAAAACAAATGAATACTGAATTTGCAGTTAAGTGCAACAACGATCATGGAATTTCACCTGACGGAAGTCAATTTGTAATTAGTCATCATGCTGAAGATGGAAAATCATTAATCTATACTTTGCCAATAAAAGGGGGTAAACCAAAACTCGTAACGAAAAATGGTCCTTCATATTGGCATGGCTGGTCACCTGATGGAAAAACATTTGCTTACTGCGCTGAAAGAAATGGAAACTATGATGTTTATTCAATTCCTGTTGAAGGTGGTGATGAAACACGTTTAACAACTGCGGAGGGATTGGATGATGGTCCGGATTATTCGCCTGATGGTAAATATATTTACTTTAATTCAGTCAGAACAAAACAAATGAAAATTTGGAGAATGAAAGTTGATGGCTCCGAACAAATTCAATTTACACCGACTGATGACTATGGTGACTGGTTTGCTCATCCATCCCCGGATAATAAATGGATTGTTTTTGTTTCTTATGATAAAAATGTAGAAGGACATCCGGCAAACAAAAATGTAGTTTTAAGAATGATATCAACGGCCGGTGGTGAAGTAAAAACTGTTGCAACATTATTTGGCGGACAGGGAACGATCAACGTTCCTTCATGGTCGCCGGACAGCAAACACTTTGCATTTGTCAGCTATCGTTTGGTAAAACCTTAACATTTTAGTGAGTTTGTCAAATGGAAAAATCAAATTACAATTGAAGAGATTTTATTAGAACTGTCGGACTAAGCGCTGCAGGAAAGAAATAATTGATAAAGGAGTAAACACAATTTATAACATGAAGGACTTGAGATGAAAGTATTATTTATCGGCGGAACTGGAAATATCAGCACAAGCACAAGTAAACTATGTATTGAACGCGGGATCGATTTGTATTTGCTTAATCGAGGTAATAGAAAAGTAGATATACCAGGTGCGAAAACATTAATTGGTGATTACTCAAATATCGCTGAAATGAAAAATATATTAAAAAATCATTCTTGGGATGTTGTTGTAAACTGGATTGCCTTTGAAACGAAGGATATTGAAAAAGATTTTGAATTGTTCAATGGGAAAACAAAACAATATATTTTTATAAGTTCAGCATCGATATATCAAAAGCCTCCGGTTCACCCTGTAATCACGGAATCAACTCCGTTAAAAAATCCTTACTGGCAGTATTCGCGCAATAAAATTGCATGCGAAGAATTGCTTAATAAATATTATCGTGAAAATGATTTCCCTATAACTATTGTTCGCCCTAGCCATACTTACGATACCGTTATTCCAGTTGCAATTGGCGGATGGACTGAATACACAATCATTGATAGAATGAAGAAGGGGCAAAAAATTATTGTGCATGGAGATGGAACAACATTATGGACGCTTACCCACGCTGAAGATTATGCAAAAGCACAGGTTGGTTTACTGGGTCATCAACAGTCGATTGGACATGTTTTTCAAATTACTTCTGATGAAATGCTAACATGGAATCAAATCTATGAAGCGGTTGCTAACGCAGCTGGTGCAAAAATGAATGCCGTTCATATTGATTCGAATTTTATTGCAAACCTCTATCCAAATTTTGTTGGTGAGCTTCTTGGCGATAAATCTCATAGCGTTATTTTTGATAATACTAAAATCAAAACATTTGTACCGGAATTTGTTGCAACGATTCCTTTTTCTGTGGGAATAAAAAGAACTCTTGCATGGTATGAAGCTGATCCGGCAAGAATGATTGTCAATCCAGATACAAATAAAATGATGGATGATTTAATTAATCGCTACGAAAGGAATTATAAATAAGAAAATTTATGAAGAAAATAATTAGCATTATCTTAATCGCCGGAAGTCTATTCGCTCAAAACTTCTCCGGCGGTTTTAATTTCTATCAATCATCTATAGATACAACAACACAGAAATTTTTACCTGTATTTCCTAAGAAGGCAATTGGAGAAAACGATTTTGTAAAAATTGATGCCAATGGAAAATTTTCTGTCAACGGAAATCGGATTAGATTTTGGGGAACAAATAATGGTGCTGCCGCAGCTTTTCCGCCTAAATCGAATGCTGATTTGATGGCAGGCAGATTACGCAAGTTTGGTTTTAATCTAATACGTCTCCATCATATGGATAATCCCGGATGGGGAACGAGTCTTTTATCCAAATCAACAACGCGCTCACTAAATTTATCTTCGCTGGATTTACTTGAAAATTATATTTCCAAGCTCAAGGAAAATGGCATTTATGTAAATGTGAATCTGCATGTTTCCAGAACTTTCGTCGCAAGCGATGGAGTTGCAAATTATGATTCGATTCCTGAAATGGGAAAGATTGTTAATTTCATTGATCCTTATATAATGTCTCTTCATAAAGAATATGCGTATCAGTTACTCACTCATTTAAATCCATATACAAATAAATCTTTAGCGAATGACCCGGTGATGGCTATGATTGAGATTACAAATGAAAATTCTTTATACCGTGCATTCAGAAGTAATGAGTTAAAACCAATAAAAAATGGAGGTGTTCTCCCATCAAGATATTCGCGAATGCTTGATTCATTATGGATTGATTTTCTTAAAAAGAAATATGTGTCGAATTCAGCGCTTCAAACTGCATGGAACAAAGGGAGTTTTAAAGCCGGAACAGGAGAACAAATTATCAATGGAGGCTTTGAAAACGGTACTTCAAACTGGAATCTGGAATTACATTCACCTGCGACAGGAATTTTTAGTTATGATCAAACGAATCCATTTTCAGGAGGAAGATCAGGGAAAGTTGTTGTCAACAATGTAACTGGAACCGACTGGCATATACAATTCAAACAATCTACAATTAGTTTGAAAAAAGATTCTACTTATATGGTTTCGTTTGCAGCTAAATCGGATTCACCGCAAAACGTAGCCGTATCATTGATGAATGACAAT
>DAIEQP010000075.1 GCA_027347805.1 Ignavibacteria bacterium
AAAGCCTTGGAATATTTTAGAAAAAACTTTTCAAAGTATTTTTTACTGGTAGGGTATTTTATCAGTAAGGTGTATAATTAATTAGAATAGGAAAAATTATGAACAACAAAAAATTTCTTGATCTGGGTTTGAAATCTCTGACTGGAGAATTAACTGCGGATGAAGAAAAATACTTTAACGATATGCTTTCACATTCAGATCAAAACCAAAAGGAATTTGACAAGCTTAAGTTATTTTGGGATCGATCAAAGATAAATTCAGAAGTAGCAATAGATTTAGACAAAGACTGGGAATTATTAAATCGACGAATATCTGATAGTGAAATGATAAAGGAAATAAATACAGTTCCTGGTTTGGTACAAAAAATCTATAATTCACTTTTAACCCCAAAATTACGTCCAGCATTTTTTGGTCTTTCTGTTTTGCTCGTTTTAATTTGCAGCTTTTTGTTATTTACAAAAGAAGGTGTTAAAGTAAAAAATTTAACCGCACAAACATATTCAAGGGATCTTAAAACAATTTTACTCCCCGATGGTTCATCAGTAATTCTGAATAATAATAGTAAACTTTTGTATCCAAATGTATTTAATAATAACAGCAGGGAAGTTGCTCTTGAAGGAGAAGCTTTTTTCTCTATTAAAAAAGATGGAAGACCATTCTTAATCAAAACCAGTAATGCTAAAACCACTGTAGTTGGAACTAAATTTAATATATGGGCTCGCGATCAAAAGACTCGGGTTTCTGTAAATGAAGGGAAAGTTAAAGTTAGTGATGCAATTAATAAGCAGGTAGTTTATTTAAGTAGAAATCAACAAAGTGTTGTGTTACAGAATAACAAACCGTCAGAACCTAAAATTGTTGATTCAGATTTCCTTACCGAATGGATTAAAGAAAAATTGGTCTTTTCAAATTCTCCTTTGAACGAAGTTGTTTCAGAACTCAGAAATTACTACTCAGTTAATATAGCAATCGATGGAACAAATTTAAGTACATATAATCTTACGGGGTCATTCAAAAATCATGATATTGATAGTGTTCTCACAATGATTTGCCTGGCCCTCGACGTGAATTATATAAAAAATGAAAATGGATATGTGATTAAGCTAAGAAACTGATCTGATTAGCGCGCAATCATTACAATTTCTTGACTTGATCACCTTTAATAAATCTGTTAGGTATATTAATAGTGAGGTTCAAAATGAAAAGGAATGTTATAATTGCGACTATTTGGATTGTTCTTCTTACCATAGGATGTTCACATGAGATTCAAAAAACTTCTATTGAAAATTTCACTCCTCCCACAATAAAAGAGCAGCCCAAATTATTTTACCCTGTCTCGGCACAGGAGAATTCCATTTATGGAAATATTAAAGCTTCTTTGAAGATTGATAAAACCGGTCATGTTGAAAAAGTTTTTATTTTTCAATCTGCCGGCAATGCAATACTTGATAATGCAGTTAGAGAATTTTGCAGTAAATTAATATTCAACCCTGCTTTTCTGGATGGAAAGCCAATTGATTCAAGAGTTATTTGGGAAGTAAAATTTAATTTTACAAATGATGTTTTCTCTGCAAACGAATATTTGAAAAATGTATCTGAATTATACGAACAAGCGAATCGTACAGTTGCAAGGGAACGAATGAGACTTTTGCAGGAAGCAATTGATACACATATTAAGTATATAAATAAGAATTCGGATGCGCTGAATTTTAATATTGTGATGAGTAAATTAATAGACATTAATCTTGTACGCGAATGGAAAGATTACTGGAATAGTTATCCTTTATCATTCTTGATATTTCATGATTTCATGAAAAGATTTTCGAATTATGATAGTTTAGAATTTGTAAAGGCTACTATGCTTAATTCACTTAGGAATGATCTCCAGTATATTGAAAATTTTAGTGTATCATCGCAAAAAGAAAAGAATGAAAAAGAAATACTGATTCAAAAGATTAAAAATTTTATGACTGCTAATTATCCGGATAAATCTGTTTTAATAATTAAAAAGAAACCTGAAAACTGTTAAACCGAATTCAAAAATGATAGCAAAGTTTTTGCAAAAACTGATTTGTATAATGATGCTGGTAATTAGTATTTCACTGGAGGCTCAGACAGGTGGAATTGCTGATAATACGTCGATTTCATTTAAGTCAAAATCTCTTGCAGAACTTTTACGAGAAATCAGAGTCACTACAGGAAAGAATTTTATTTACAAAGATGATATTATTGAAAAAGTTAAGGTTGATGGAAAAA
The DNA here is from genome assembly GCA_027347805.1 of Ignavibacteria bacterium. Lineage (GTDB taxonomy): Bacteria > Bacteroidota > Ignavibacteria > Ignavibacteriales > Melioribacteraceae > Stygiobacter. The sequence goes on from DAIEQP010000075.1 coordinate 2,257, forward strand.
TTAATAAGAACAATCTGGACAATGATTTAAATAATATTCTCAATGGCTCTGGTTTCGCTTCTAAGGAATTTGGCTATAATTCAGTTGTGATTTATCCTAAAAAGAAAAGAAAAAATGAACCGATTGAACATATAGAAGCTTATGTGCTAAAAGAAACTGAAAATGAAAAAACTGATTCGATTATAACATATACAGATGCTGAATTGTTAACTGTAATGGAACTAGACTACCCGAATACTGCAGTAAAAAATAAGGAACAGGGTAATGTTAATTTGAAAGTTCTTGTCGGAAGCAACGGTGGTGTATGTAAATCTGAACTTTCGGAAACTTCGGGTTCATCAATGTTAGATTCAGTTGCACTATCTTATGCAAAGAAATTAAAATTTAATCCGGCTTCCGCAAATGGAAAACCCAGAAGCACATGGGTTAGAATGATCTTTAAATATATTCTGAATGAGAAATAATCTATTCTGTCTTGATGATGCCTAAGAAGTTAAGTTAAATTTTATTACTATGATAAAATCATAATCATTTCGATAAATACTTTTCATCTTAAATTTACAGCCAAATTATTATCGTATTTATTATTGAATTATTGTCTGTAATCGCAAGTTTATTCATCTCTAAATCTGATTTGATGGTATAATTTTTGTGTTATAATTTGCTCATATTGTTTTTAAAATTGCACTATCATTCCTAGTAATTGAAAATAATTATCAACCCATTAAATAAGAGGGCTGTATGAGTAAAGAAGTCCACAAACTTTCATTCAAGGAAAAAGTCGGTTACGGATTTGGAGATTTAGCGTCTGTTTTATTCTGGCAGACAATTATGGTTTATTTACTATTCTTTTATACAGATATTTTTGGTTTGACTGCAGCTGCTGCAGGAATAATGTTTTTTGTTTCAAGAATTCTTGATGCTTTTTTTGATGTTGTAATTGGTATGACTGCAGACAGAACTGTGAGCAGATGGGGGAAGTTTAGGCCTTATATTTTATTTGGTGCTGTTCCACTTGCAATCTCTGCAGTGTTGGCATTTACGACACCAGGTTTCGGTGAAACAGGAAAAGTGATCTACGCTTATATTACTTTCATTTTGTTCATGTTCATGTATTCCACTGTCAATATTCCTTATACTGCCTTACTTGGAGTAATTAGCGATGATCCAGTTGAAAGAACAAGCGCTGCTTCATTTAAATTTGTTGGCGCATACTTAGCAGGATTTATAGTATCTGCTTCTGCTTTACCCCTTGCAAAATATTTGGGTGCTGGAAATGATGGAAGAGGTTGGCAATTCACTATGATGCTTTATGGAGTTGCAGCAGTATTATTTTTTATGGTAACATTTCTTTCGACAAAGGAACGAATTCAACCGATTGCTAAAGAAAAAACCTCCATTAAAAATGATCTGAAAGATATTTCCCAAAATGTACCATGGATTTTGTTGTTTATTGTAACAATCCTTTTTATTCTTTTTGTTTGTATTCGTATGAGCGTTACTGCGCATTACTTCAAATATTATGTTGGTGAGCAGGAGTTTAATTTCTTTGGCAATAAATACAAATTTGGTTTCGAAGTTCTAGCTTCGGCATTTAACACAGTTGGCCAGCTTGTTTCATTAATTGGTGTGCTTGCTGTTCCATGGTTTACTAAACTTGTTGGAAGAAAAACTGCTGTTATAAGTTTATTTGTTGTTGCGCTCATATGCACTGGTTCATTTGTTTTCTTGTCACCGGATAACTTAACCTGGATTTTTATTTTTCAAACACTTGGATCAATTACTGGCGGGCCAATCTCTACTTTGCTCTGGGTTATGTATGCTGATACAGCTGATTATTCTGAATGGAAACCAGGAAGAAGAGCAACTGGACTAGTATTCTCTGCATCAATTATGTCTAATAAATTGGGTTGGGCAATTGGTAGTATGATAGCAGGATTAATTCTTGCATCAACTGGCTTTGTACCTAACGTTATGCAAAATGCAAATGTATTAAATGGTTTAAAAAATATGATGAGTATAATTCCTGTTGCAGCAGGTTTAATCGCGCTTATCATTCTCATGTTCTTCTATAAACTCGATGAACAAACAATGATAAAAGTAAAAGCAGAACTTGAGGAAAGAAGATCTGCTATCGGTGAAGAAGCAACTGCATAATTGAAAAATGATTTACATAAATGAAAACCACCAACTTATTGGTGGTTTTTGCTTAATGGAATGAAAATTATTCTAGAAAATTTTATGGAGAATAAAAAATGCAATATGGTTTTTTTGATGATGTAAATAAAGAATATGTAATTGATAGACCTGATACACCAAGATCTTGGAGTAATTATTTAGGATCGACAGAATATGGGGCCATTATTACTAATAATGCCGGCGGGTATAGTTTTTATAAATCTGCAGCACAGGGAAGATTTACACGCTTGCGGTTCAATGTTATTCCAATGGATCAGCCCGGCAGATATTTTTACATTCATGATAAAGACAGTAAAGATTTTTGGTCAACAAGCTGGCAGCCGGTTGGAAAATCGTTAAAAGAATTTAAATCAGAATGCCGCCACGGATCTGCATATACAAAAATTAATTCTGAATATTCTGGAATAAAAACTGAATCGCTTTATTTTGTCCCTCTCGGAAAAACATTTGAATGCTGGCTCCTCAAAGTAACTAACAATGACAAAGAGAAAAGAAGGTTAAGTGTGTTCACTTATGTTGAATACACGAATAACTGGAATCTATCGCAGGACATGAACAATCTCCAGTATTCTCAATACATCCTCAAAATGGATGTTGTTGATAATATTATTGATCATGGAACAAATGTATTCATGCCTCACATGCCAGAAAATTTTCAGGATGATGGACAGGGAAGACATACGTTTCTCGCAATTGCCGGTGCCGATGTTGTTGGATATGATACTGATCGAGAAGTTTTTCTTGGTCCATACCGCACTTATGCAAATCCTTTATCTGTTGAAGTAGGAAAGTGCAAAAATTCACTTGCCGTTGGAGATAACGGCTGCGGAACATTGCAGGTTGATATTGATCTTGAAGCTGGTGAAGCAAAAGAGCTGATAGTGCTGATGTGAATCGGTGAAGCAAAAGTTGAAGGAAAACAAGCGCTAAAAGAATTCGGTGAGATTAACAAAGTTAAAGAAGAGTTTGAAAAAGTTAAATTGTACTGGCATTCAAGAATTGAGGGAATGACTTCCGAAACCCCAGACAAAGAATTTGACAGCATGTTTAATATGTGGAATCCTTATAACAATTTGATGACTTATGCATGGTCCCGTGCTGCAAGTTTGGTTTATTCAGGAGAAAGAGATGGTCTTGGATATCGGGACACTGTTCAGGATATGCTTGGAGTTCTTCATTCTATTCCCGATGAAGCAAGAGAAAGATTGGAGTTAATGATTACCGGGCAGGTTTCAAATGGTGGAGCGATGCCGGTTGTTAAACCATTTGCTCATAATCCGGGAAAAGAAAAGGCCCCGGACGAAAATGAATATCGTTCAGATGACTGCATGTGGCTTTTCAACACCATACCTTCTTACGTAAAAGAAACCGGCAATATTAATTTTTACTATAAAGTTCTTCCTTATGCAGATAAAGATGAGGATACAGTTTTCGGTCATCTGAAAAGAGCAATTCAATTTAATTTAGATCATTCAGGCAAGCATGGTTTTCCCTGCGGGCTTTCAGCCGATTGGAATGATTGCTTGGTTCTAGGTCAGGATGGAGAAACAACATTTGTAGCTTTTCAATTAAGATATGCATTAAAGACTTACATTGAAATTGCTGAGTTGTTGGATAAACCGGAAGAAAAAAATTGGGCAGAAAATCATTTAAAGATTTTAGATGAGAATTTAGAAAAGCATGCATGGGATAGTGAATGGTATCTGCGTGCTTATCGTGCTGATGGATTGAAATTTGGTTCTAAAGAATGTAATGAAGCATCAATATTTTTAGAACCACAGCCATGGGCTGTTATAAGCGGGCATACAAACCTGGAACAATCACAAAAGCTTTTGGATTTTGTGAACAAACGCCTTTCAACAGATTATGGAATTATGATTTGTGATCCGCCAATCGAAAAAACTGATCCAAAAGTAATCAAAGCTAGATTGTTTAATAAAGGAATGAAAGAAAATGCTTCTATTTTTCAGCACACTCAGGGCTGGGTAGTGGCGGCAGAAGCAATAATTGGCAGAGGTGATAAGGCTTACGAATATTATCGAAAGTTTATGCCATCTGCATATAACACTAATGCAGAAATTCGCCAGACCGAACCATATGTTTATGCTCAGTTCACGAACAGCACTTCAAGCCCTCGATATGGGGCTTCTCGTTTGCCATGGTTAAGTGGAACGGCATCTTGGGCTTACTATACTGCCGCTCAATTTATTCTTGGTGTTCAGCCAGATTATGATGGATTGAAAATAGATCCATGTATTCCTTCGGCTTGGAAGGAATATAAAGTGAAAAGAAAATTCCGCGGAAAAGCTTTTTCTATCATAGTAAAAAATGAAAATGGAATTCAGAAAGGTGTAAAGAAAATAATTATTAATGGTGAAGAGTTATTTTCAAATCTTATTCCATTTGAAAAGATGAAAGAAAATAATGAGGTCTTAGTTGTGATGTGAAAAGTTTGAAATCTCCGTGTAGCCCGATAAATCAGCGATTTATATTTTGAAATGGCTGTTAACAAGAGTTACACGGAGAAACTCTTATTCAAAGAATACTTCTAATTATATAAATAAAATCTTACAGCTAACTTCTTAAACCATTCAAGATCTTTATCCAAGTATGGTTTTATATCTTTTACTAAAAAATTCTCAGTAAATTTTTCTCTTATCTTGTTTGATCCCATAACCTTATCGAACATGTTCAACCTACTTTTACCAGCTAAAGAAAATGGATCTTTATCCGAATACAATTGGTGATGAACCTGCATAAAGTAAAATTGGATCTCGAGCAAATTCACTTTTTTGAAGTCCGTAATATGAATTTGAACTCCGTTTAATATTTTATCCTTCCAATCACCATACATGCACTTATAACTTATAGGTCTAAATATCACTCCGGGCAGATGCAGTTTATTCATGTGCTGGGCTAATGAATCGGCATCAATCCACTCTGCTGCAAATGTTTGAAATGGTAATGTATATGTTATTCCTATTCCAAAAACAATTAATTCGCCAAGTACGCCCGTAGCTACAAGATATTCCGGTGTTTCCATATAAGGTACATTAGGTGATGTTGGAACCCAGATTAATCCTGTATCATCGAATCGCATCCATCTATGCCAACCCTCCATTTTAACGACTTTCAGATTACATTTGATAGGATTTCCTATAGATCTTTTTGTGTTGATTAAATTCGCAAGTTCTCCGCAGGTTAATCCATATACATATGGAATTTCGTAATGGCTTACAAATGATTTAAACTCCTATTCAACAACATTT
>DAIEQP010000108.1 GCA_027347805.1 Ignavibacteria bacterium
AAATTTTATCAGACTCGCGATGGTAAACTTTTGCTTGATAACAATTCAAGCGAACAGGAATTTAAATTCAGAAATTCCAACCATTGGATTGTAAATAACGGACTTAAATTTGAATTTGGATTTGATATTAAAAACACACTGAATAATTATAACCATTTTTATAACGAATACCAGGATTTGCTTGGACAGAAAACACCTTCGCTCGTAATGAACAGCAAGCTTAACACATTCAAAGCCGGTGTTTTTGCAAATATGAATTTGGAAGTTTTACCTAATTTAACTTTCGTTCCCGGTGTAAGAGCAGATTATTACGAATACAACAAAACGACAAATGTTTCTCCCCGTTTATCTTTAACTTATGCGCTGGATGAGCTGACTTCGCTTACTGCTTCTTTTGGTATGTTTTACCAAAACATTCCATTTGTAATTGCTGCTCAGAATGATAATTTCAAAAACCTGAAGAATCCGAAATCATACCAGTATATTCTTGGATTTAATCATTTACTAACCGAGAGCACGAAACTGACTGTGGAAGTTTACAATAAAGATTATTTCGATTTCCCGATGGACCCTTCACAGCCGAATCATTTTTTATTTGACCAGGCTGTAACAGAAAATTTATTTCTTGTGCATTCATCATTATTAAGCGGTGGTGAAGCCAATAGCAAAGGAATTGAAATTACCCTGCAGAAAAAACTGGCAAAGGATTTTTATGGTTTAATCGCCGGATCATATTCGAAGGCAACATACAAAGGATTGGATAACGTCTGGCGGGATCGTGTTTATGACAACCGTTTTAACTTTGCCGTCGAAGGAGGATACAAACCAAATAATGATTGGGAATTTAGTTTAAGATGGCTTTACGCCGGCGGCGCACCATTTACACCTTTTGATGAGGCCGCTTCCCGCGCTTCTTTTAAAGGAGTTCTGGATGAAACAAAAGTAAACTCTCAGCGTTTACCAGATTTTCATTCGTTAAACATTCGCGCCGATAAACGTTTCCATTTCGAGAAAACAACAATGATAATTTACCTTAGCATCTGGAATGCATATGCAAGAGAAAACATTGCAGCATATTCATGGAATGAAATTGATAATCAACCTGATAAAGAAAAAATGTGGGGACTGCTTCCTGTTTTCGGGATTGAATATGAATTCTAAATAAGTGCCTGCCGGCGAAACTCGGAAGGTGTTGTATTAGTATGTTTTTTAAATATTGTATTGAATGAAGACTTTGAACTGAATCCTGATTCGAAAGCAATTGTCAGCAAATTTCTGCTCGAGTAATCGGGATTCAGCAGTTTTTCTTTTACTTCTTCAACACGGTAATTATTAATAAAATCATAAAAATTTTTATTGAAAGCAGTATTGATAACTTCCGAAAGATTATGATTTGTTACTAAAAGTTTTTCTGCAAGCTGTGTTAATGTAATTTCAGCATTCCTATATAATTTTTCATCTTCCATTAGCAAAATCAAATCGCTCTTAATTTTTTGAATATCATCTTCACCAAGAGAAGATTTAACATATTTAACTGACTTTACAGTTTCGTCGGCTGAAGGTGTTGCTTCTATTGTTTTATGATCTTCTTTGAAATTAAAAACCTGCGGCTGGTTTAGTGCACCATAACCTATAGCATAAATAAAAATCGAAACGAAGAAATAAATTATTCCGTCGTATGGTCCTTTATCTAAACCAAATATTGCGCTTACAATAAACAGACAGGCAACAACAAACCAGACAACAAATGTTCCGGAAATTAAAAATCGGAGCCAGTCCAGTTTAATTTTTTCGATATTAGAAAAAGCCTCCTTCAGTTTATTATCAAAATTCTTTATAAGTCTAAGAGAAAGAACCGTATAGACAATTCCGCTGACTGGTTTAAAGAACCCGATAAAAACAAAATCCGGCTGAACATTGTTTAGATAAAAATCTATCTTCAATAATTTTTCCTGGTGAGAGAGTAAATAATATGGGGATACATAAAAATGTGCCAGCAGAAACGGTATGAAATGCAGCAGATATTTTACATTGAATTTTTCTTCGTTGCCGGTCACAATCTTTGTGTAGATATAAAATATCGGTCCGTATATAAATGGAAAAGCAAAATTAGCGCCAAAGATAACCGGGTATTGCAGATACATTCTTTCAACAAAAGAATATGTTGATAATAAATCGATAGACATTATTAGCATGGAAACTGAAAGAACGCGGTTGGCGTTCTTATTGTTCTTCCTGAAAAACAATAAAGCGGATAAAAGAAATCCCTGTATTGATGCTAATAAAAACACTGTCGACAAAATAGAGCTCAAATCAATCCTTAATGTTTATTTACCTTCAGCGGTATATAACAAAATTAATAAAGTGTTGTTTGCTAATTAATACAAAATTATATTCGCAACCAATTTAGAAAAAGAAATTTTATATGAAAAAAGCTGCGTTACTATTATTCTGTTTTTCGTTTATTACCGGATGCTCTTCAGTAAAAATCATGAATCTAGACCACGCTAAGAAACTTGTGCGTGATTATTATGAGAATGGTGAATATGACAATGACTGCGAGAGGATATTAAACGAAGCCGAAAGGAAAATTGGTAAAATCCCCCTTCAAGAAAACTCAACCGTTGTTTTTGATATTGATGATACGGTTCTTTCCAATTATGAATACACTAAACAACTTGGTTTTGGATACAATCACACAACATACCAGGAATGGGTTTCGCAGTGTAAATTCAAAGCAATTCCAAAGGTTAAATCCTTTTACGAATGGCTGATATCAAAAAAAATAAAAGTCGTCTTCTTAACCGGCCGTAACAGCGAAACTTATTCGGGAACAAAACAAAATCTTTTTAATGAAGGTTTTAATAAATACGACACATTAATTGTTAGAAATGAAAAAGAAAGAAACATGAGTGCTGTTGAATACAAATCTGCAAAGAGAGAAGAGTTAACAAAACGTGGACATAAAATAATCGCCAGCATTGGAGATCAAGCCAGCGATCTTGAAGGGAATTATGTTGGAATAAAAATTAAACTTCCCAATTATTTATATGGAATAGAATAAAATTCTATTCCACTTTTTTCGCTTTATGCGGCGGAGTCATAATCATCGGAAGATTAAGCAGACAGTAAATAGAATCACCAACCTTAACTACAGCCATAATATAATCAGCATCTTTATTCTGACCTAGACTTGGAGCGCTTTCAATGTCATCAACTTTTATATCTGCTACCACATCTACATAATCTACGATTAACCCCAAACGAATTTTAGCTCCGTCAATAACATCTTCAGCTACAACAATTCTTGTTCTTGAATCATACGGCTGTTCTTCCAATCCGATTTTCAAGCGGAGGTCAATTACCGGAACGATCATTCCTCTTAAATTAACAACTCCCTTAATAAAATTTTCGGTATTCGGCACGCGAGTTATCGGCACCATTTTGATAATCTCAATAATTTTCAGAATATCAATTCCATAACGCTCTTTACCCAAACCGAAACGCAGATATTTTCCTTCCATATTAAGAAGTGTTTTAGCTTCGAGACTTGTGCTTTCCTGTTTCGATCTATCCATAATGCGTTTTACTTTTTCCGCCAGGTCCTTTTCGCTTATTTTGCTTTTTGCCTGTGCTTTTTCCTTTTCACCACAAATTGCATCGGCAAATTTCATATCAACAAATTTATCAAGATCGATAATGGAACCGATTCCCATTTTATCGTGCATGTAATGCTGAATAAAATCGAGGTCTCCTTTTACAGGATAAAGATTATTTGTTTTTATTCCTTTAGGTTCTGTAAGAACATTTTTCAGAATAGGAACTTTAAGACCAAGTTCTTTTTTAGGATCAAGAAATTCAACTGCTATCTCAGCGGCAAAGTTTGGTTTCTCATCAATTACTTTTCCGGCTTGAACAAGATATTTTACAAATTCCTGTACTGCATCGGGATAATTTTCAACGAATTCTTCCTGCACCGCAAGAACACAGCATGGATGATTTTCCCAAAGTTCGCTCGATAGGAATTGTAGTTCTGCTGAACCAGAAGCAATTGCTTTTGTCCCTAAAGGTTCGGCAACAAGAAATCCGCTTGCTTCAGGATTACCGGCCATGAACTCACCCATTTTAATCGGGGCAACAACTTCAAATTTTACATCAACATCTTTTTGCCCGGTAACTCCCGGTTTCAGCCCAAGGTTATGGAAGAATGCGTGTCCCAGCATATTATGAATTGACATTGTATGAGGAATATAAAAAGCTTTGTCGCGGTAAAAATCTAATCCCTCTTCTTCATTCCCTGTTTTGTTTTTTACACAGATGCTTCCGTTTTTATGAGCAAACAAAATCAATTTCAGCGGAACACCATAGTTGAATAAATCCATTGCAAGCGGTGCGAGAATAAAAGCCGCGTCAGCAGATTTATTTTCAAGTGCTTTTGCTACTGCATTCCAGCTTGGCAGACATTCGGTTTCAAGTTCAAAATGTTTCGGTGATATTTCATTGTTCTTTATTAATCCTTTTAAAACACCGAGCGTTAAATGGTCGGTAATCTGAATATGAATCGCTTTCAATTTTACCTTGCCGCTTGCTGTTATTCTGGATTCATAACTAACTGGTTTTGCTTCTTCAGCGGGTTTTATTCCAAATGCTTCTTTAATTTTTTCTAGTAGTTCCGCCTGGTTAAATGGTTTTGAGATAAAGGCAGATACGCCCGCTTCCAGTGCTTTTTCAACTTCTTTCTTTTCACCGCGTCCGGTTGCCATTAAGAAGGGAACATTTTTTGTTTTGTCATTTGATCGGACATATCGCAATAAATCAAAGCCGTCCATTTCAGGCATATTCCAATCGCTTATAATCAATTCAACATTATCTTCTTTTTCCAAAACTTTTATGGCACTCTTTCCATTATCTGCTTCAACAACATTTTTGAAATCGAGCGAGCCAAGAGTTTTTATTTCCATTTTGCGCATTGCATTTGCGTCTTCAACCAAAAGAATTCTAATGCCAGTACTCAGTTCCATCTTATACCATTTTTATTTTAAATTGATTTTGCACAAACTAAATCCGGCATAAATTGCCCTGCAGCCGGAGTAATCCATAGATATTATCGGATAAAGCAAATCATTTTAAAGAAGGGATTTAACGGCTGTTTTAAAAGAAAAGAGGACTAAATTGAGTAGATTATGTCTTTAATGAACGACGGCCACCATCCTTTAATACCCCAATTATTACCGATCCGAATAGCAATAGCATTCTGCTTCGGGCTGACATATAATATCTGTCCCAAAATTCCCATCGCAAAATACTCGAAATATGATTCATCAATTTTGTATCCCCACCAGTAATTTTTATATGCTCCTTTGCCGGTTTTAAACCAATTACCCCATGACCGGTTTTTGTAATAATCAAAATAATTTGGTATTGAATTCGTCGCGATAAAATCTGTTGATTCTTTTATCCATCCAGAAGGAACAATTTGATTGTTTTCATGCATTCCATTATTTAGAAATAACCGTCCGAATTTTGCAAGATCAATTGGCGAACAGACAATTCCACTTTCCAATTTCTCCAGACCGTTTTTTGAATTATCCAAACAAAGGTATGCAGAAAATTCTGTTCCAATCTTCTTCCAAATCATTTCCTGGAAATATTGTGATGGTGTAACCGGCAGAACCGTTTCTAAAATCATTGTAAGAAGTATAAGATGATAATCGCTGTAATGGAAAAATTTTCCGATTTCATCCGCAATAATCATTTGCCTGGAAAGTTTTCTTCCATTGGGATGGAGATAACTTTTTACCATTTCTTTCCATGGAACAAATCCTTCAGTAAATTTTATTCCTGAATGCATTTGGAGCAAATTGTTAATTGTAATTTTTTCAAAACCTTTTTTATTTAACATCGGTAGATATTTGGTAACCGGGTCATTTATGTTTTCTAGATATTGTTCTTCAAGCGCAATTCCAACCATAGCGGTTGTTATCGATTTTGAAATTGAAAAAAGCTGAAACTGGGATGAGCGATTGAAACCACTGCAATAATTCTCATAAATAACTTTATCATCTTTAATTATGATGAATGCTAATGTCTGGCTCTTTTCAAGAAATTCTTCAAATGATGTAGTTTTCTCTTTGCTATTCAGCAATAATGGCTTGTGCGGTGGATTAATTTCTTTTTTAGCATCTTCAAAACCGAATGGAGTTTCGGAAGATTCAATTTTATTTTTATGAAACAGTTTATAATCAAAAACAGTTTGCTTGAATCTGCTCTGAATTACATAAGAAAGAAATCGCAGGTAATAATTAGATTCGATCAATTTTCATCCCTGTAATTCTAATCCACTTTGTGCCGGGTTTGACCACTGCCGACAACAACAAATTTTCTTGTGGTAAGAGCATCAAGCCCCATCGGACCATATGAATGCAGCTTGGTTGTCGATATTCCGATCTCTGCACCAAGCCCCATTTCGCCTCCGTCTGCAAATCGGGATGACGCGTTTACCATAACCGAAGAAGAATTGATATCTTTAATAAATTTCTGACTTGTCGCAAGATTATTTGTTACAATTACTTCTGTATGGTTAGATGAATGTTTTTCGATATGTTGAATAGCCCCATCATAATCTTCCACAACTTTAACTGAAATAATAAGCGCAAGATATTCTGTGTAATAATCCTCTTCTGCTGAAGAAACTATATTTGGAATTATTGCTTTCGCTTTTTCACACCCGCGGATTTCAACATTCCGCTTTGTTAGAACTTCGTACGCTTTAGGTAAAAATTCATCTGCTATATTTTTATGAACGAGAAGTGTTTCAAGAGCATTGCAAACACCGGGACGAGAAGTTTTGCCATCAATTAACAGACGAAGAGCAATTTCAAAATCGGCATCCTTATCAACATACAAATGGCAAATGCCTTTGTAATGTTTGATAACAGGAATTCTGCTATTCTCTGCAACGAATCGAATCAATCCTTCACCGCCTCTCGGAATTACAAGATCGATGTAATCGTCAAGTTTGAGCAATTCAACCATTGCTTCACGGTCGGTTGTTGGAACAAATGTTACAGCGGCTTCATCAACTCCAACTTTTTTCATGCCTTTATGAAGCGCCTTAACAATAGCAACGTTGGAATTAAACGCTTCAGATCCTCCTCGAAGAATGACAGCATTACCGCTTTTTAAACAAAGACCCGCAGCGTCACTTGTTACATTTGGTCTT
>DAIEQP010000105.1 GCA_027347805.1 Ignavibacteria bacterium
TTTTTCTATTCCGCTGTTTGTATAAGTTCTTTTCCAATCATCACATGTATGATCAAATACATACACTTCTTTAGCACCCGCATCGAAACAATGTTTAATTACTCGTGTCATTAATTTGGGATGAGTATTTGCACCTCGCTCAGGACCCGCATCCCATCCAATATTTGGTTTAAGCAGAACCTTTTGATTTTTCTTTACAAAATTTTTCATTCCGCCAAATTGTTTTATAGCTTCATCGAACATTGAATCGGGTTCGCCGCCTTTAATCGCAACTAAATCGAAAGAAGGCGGAACTGTATTGCTGGTTCTAGCAAAAACATTTCCATACACTCCGGGAATTGAAAGTGAAGCACCTGCTAATAATCCAGATTTTAAGAAATCCCTTCGTTTCATCTAATCCTCACATAATTTTTTGAAAAATTTTGTGTTGAACTTATGCATATAAAAATTCTTATTCAAGATTTTTGAAATCAATATTCAAATTCATAAGCATTTTTTATTCAATTGTAGAACAGATACTATCCGGTGTATCGCGGTAGTAAACATAAGTTGGAAAGTTTACTTTATAAATTTTGAATTTATTTTCGGCACGTTCAAAAAAATCCGAATCGTCGCTGTATTTCAAATCAGTAAATCCTTCCATTTCGAGGAACATTTTCTTTTTACCGAAAAAAGTTCCCCCAATTACACATTCTGATAAATGGATTTGTCTGGTTAAGTCATTTTTGTCCTTTACATAAGGATTTCCTATGATTTCCACTCCTCCATGAATCATATCTGCATCCAGATTTTGATTCATAAATTTTACTCTTTCTTCAATGTATTCCGGTTTATATTCATCATCGCTTCCTAGAAATGAAATATATGTTCCGGCTGAAGCTAGTAAACCGGCATTTTGAGAAAGGGGCGGTCTCCTGTTTGAATGTTTCATGTACCGAATATTTTCGTGTGTCTGCATATAATTATCAACAAGTATAAAAGAGGAATCGATACTACCATCATCAACCACAATTAATTCCCATTCTTTAAATGTCTGTGAAAGAACAGAATCTATTGCTCTTCTTAAAAGTTTTTCCCTGTTAAATGTTGGGAGAATTATTGAAACAATCGGATTAAATGATTTGTAAACCTTCATAGTTTATCTATTTTATTAAATGGTGTCTTGGCAAATATAGTTTTTTTATTGTTCCTTTTTTTGATAACTTGACGCCCCAAGTTGAAGATTTACCTTGTAAAAATGAGCAGAAAAGACCAGATAAGATACTTTGAAATTCTTAAACGGTATGAACGAAAGTTTGATACCAAAGAATTGGAAGCTTACAAAATGCTTGTAAAGCGGCATAAAGATGATGAAGATCTGGATAAACTTTCAATGGATAAACTCAATTCTTTGTACGAAAAATATCACGTAAACCGTGAAAAAAAGAATTACGACTACCTCTTCAAAAAACCTGAAGAGAACTTAGATAATTAATTTTTCAATTCTTGGTGGAATAATGAATCAAAAACTTTTTAACAGAATTTTAGCAGCATTTGTGTTTATTGTTGCTTTTGTAACTTACTTATCAACTGCACAGGTAAGCGTTTCGTTTTGGGATTGCGGTGAATACCTGGCTACTGCATATGGATTGGAAATACCTCATCCGCCGGGAGCTCCATTATTTTTAATTCTTGCAAGAGTGTTTTCAATACTTCCAATTGCAAGCAACATTGCCTTCCGAATGAATATGATATCTGTTTTAGCGAGTGCAAGTGCAGTTGCAATTCTTTATTACGTAATAATTAAAGTGATAGAGAATTTCCGCGGAAAAGATTATTCATCTATTTGGGATTCAAGTATTGTATATATAACTGCTGCAGTCGGTTCGTTAGCTTTTGCATTCGCTTATATTACTTGGTGGAATGCAGTTGAAACTGAAGTTTATGCTACAAATACTTTTGTTTTTGCCGCAATTGTTTTATTACTTTTAATATGGAACGAAAGGGCCGACGAAGTAAATAACGAACGCTTTATTTTACTTGTAGCTTACCTTGTAGGACTTTCAACAAGTTTAAGATTGATGGGTGCGCTTACAATAATCTCTATTGTAATGCTCATTATGTTTAGAAAATATATCACCGATCAGAAAGAATTTAAAAATACAGTTTATTTTTTCCTTGGTCATATTGCGGTAATATTAATTGTAGGATTTACTTTATGGGGCAGTCAAGTTGGAATTCAAGCACCAACGCAGGAAGAATATAAAAGCTTTGACACTCGGTTTTCCGGAATAATGGTAATTATTTCTGTTCTTTATATGGCTGTCTTCTGGAAAAAAATTATAAAGAAAAATTCAATTTACTTTGTTTTAATAACTGGCGGACTTTTGCTTGTTTTAATCTACCCGGGTGTTGTAAGATATCTGCCTAATCTTCTGGCAAAAATAGTCGGATTGAATAATACTTTAGCTGTATTAATCGTTATTGCATTTATTGGTGCTTTAATTTATGCCGTTTATTTATCAGCTCAAAAGAATAAACCAACACTCAGCTTACTTTTAAAATCATTCTTGTTTGTAATTCTTGGATTTACATCTTACGGAGTAATCCTTATAAGAGCCGGGCAGAATCCTCCGATAAATGAAAACGCCCCGCATAATTTCCAGGAACTTACTACCTACTTAAACAGAGAGCAATATGGTGAGTGGCCTACTTTCCAGAGAAGATATTCAATGGAACCTCATCAGCAAGAAATATATTCAAAGTACAGCAGTGACTTAAGTTTCCTCTGGGGTTACCAGATGAATCACATGATGACACGCTATATACTCTGGAATTTTGCTGGAAGACAAAACTGGGACCAGGATTCCGGACCGAACGTGGCTCCTTTTAATGGTATTGCAAATATTTTTGGCCCACTCTTTCATTTAAATTTCGAAGGCGATGTTTCTAAATCTTATTTTGGTATTCCATTCCTTTTGGGTCTAATTGGAATATATTATCACTTCAGGAAAGATTGGAAAATGGGGGCAATATTTATGGTCCTCTTTTTGATGATAACATATGTAACAGCTTATTATCAAAACCAGCAGGAACCTCAACCGAGAGAAAGAATTAAATTTTATGGAACAATGTGTTTCTTATTTGCAATGTGGATTTCAATCGGATTATATGGTTTAATAAATTTTATAAAAAATAAAATTCAAAATAAATCAATATCCAAGTGGGTCCCCGCAGTAGTTCTATCTCTTGCATTTGTTTTCGTTCCGCTAAGAATGTATTCTTCAAATTATTTTGAACAGGATCGTTCACGTAACTGGATACCATGGGACTATGCTTATAATATGCTTCAAAGCGTTGCACCAAATGCCATCATATTCACAAATGGTGATAATGATACATTTCCTCTCTGGTACATGCAGGAAGTTGAAGGTGTTCGTAGAGATGTGAGAATTGCAAATCTTAGTTTGTTAAATACACCTTGGTACATAAAGCAACTTAAGAACGATACTCCTCATGGCGCGGAAAAAGTTGATATGAGTTTTTCTGATGCTGAAATTGAACAATTAACACCTGTCCGCTGGGAAGCCCAGGAAATTTCGATACCGGTTCCACCCGATGTAATTAAACAATACGGTGTTACAGATTCCGCGATAGTAAAAAATGGAAAATTGACCTGGACAATGCAGGTGCCTGCACAATTTGGCGATGTTGGTGCTGCTCGTGTTCAGGATTTAGTTTCGCTTGATATTATAATGCAGTCAAAATGGAAAAGACCGATTTATATTGCAGTTACTTGTTCTGATGATTCTAAGCTAAGTCTTGATGATTATTTGAGTATGGAAGGAATGGCCTGGCGATTGGTTCCCAAAAAATTATTTAACAAAAATATCGATTATGTAAATGAACCAATTTTACGCGCTCAGCTTTTTAATGAACCTGATGGATTTAGCAAATCCTACCAGCCGGGATTTAAA
>DAIEQP010000117.1 GCA_027347805.1 Ignavibacteria bacterium
AGATTATCTTGAAGGTGATGATAGAAAAATTCAGCAGGTATTATCAAATCTTTTAAGCAACGCAGTAAAATTTACACCTAAAGGAAAAATTGTTCTATCAGTTTATAGAGATGAAATACACAAGATTGATTTGAATAAAATATTTGTACATTTTGTGGTTAGCGATACCGGGATTGGGATCCCAAAAGAAAAACAAGAACTCATTTTCGAAAGCTTTACACAAGTGGATGGGTCGATTACTAGAAAATATTCAGGTTGCGGATTGGGTTTGGCAATTGTCAAAAGAATTGTCGAAATATTAAATGGTAAAATATGGTTCGAAAGTGAATTTGGAAAAGGAAGCAGCTTTCATTTTATTGTTGAACTAAAAAAATCTATTACAAAAAAAGAAACAAACATTTTATTGAATTAAAGCAGAGAAGAATATGAAAACTTTAGTCGCTGAAGACGACTTCATTAGCAGACTTGTTTTGCAAAAGATGCTTTTACCTTTTGGTCATTGTGATATAGCTGTGAATGGAAGGGAAGCAGTTGAGGCTTTTAATCTGGCAATGTCCGAAGGGAATCCGTATGATCTTATTTGTCTTGATATAATGATGCCCGAAATGGATGGTAAGGAAGCATTGAGTCTTATCCGCTTAAAGGAAAAGCAGCTAAACATTGAACCAAGAAATGAAGCTAAAATTATTATGATTACAGCTCTTGATACCCCGAAAGATGTTGTAGATGCGTATTATAAAGGAGGTTGTACTTCATATTTGGTAAAACCAATTAATAAAATAAAGATCGGTAATTCATTAAAAGATCTGAATCTTATTTAATAATTAATTTGTCTCATAATTTTCTTTGAATTATGTTCGGAGCGTAGAAAGGAATATATAAATGGACACCGAAAATATTAATCGTCCTGGTGAGGAAAATAATTCACAAAATACCTCACCTAATTTTACCGAACATGATTTGTTAATGGCACTTCTTGAATCAAGCAAAGATCATATCTATTTCAAAGATAAAAGTAGCAGGTTCATTAAAGTAAGTGATGCTTTAGCAAAGAGACATCATGTTAGTGCTGAACAAATGATTGGGAAAAACGATTTTGATTTTTTCGGACCAATTCATGCGCAGCAGGCGTTTGACGATGAAGCTGAAATAATGGAAACAGGTGAACCGAAGATTGATATAGAGGAAAAGGAAGATCATCAGGATGGATCAGTTTCTTGGGTCTCAAGTACTAAAATGCCTTTGTATGATTACAAGGGAAATCTTTTAGGCACATTTGGAATTTCACGTGATGTTACAAGAAGAAAACGTGCAGAACTAATTCGTGAAGCTTTATTTGACATCTCTGAAGCAGTTTACACCTCCACCGATATGTTTAATTTGTATAAAACAATTCACGAAGTTGTTTCGAAATTAATGCCCGCAAAAAATTTCTATATCTCTCTTTATGATGAAAAAAATCAAATGCTGACTTTCCCATATTTTGTTGATGAATTTGATGAACCTCAACCTCCCAAAAAAGTTGGAAGAGGTTTAACGGAATATGTGCTGAGGATTGGCAAACCAGCACTTATAGATGCTCAGACTGATCTGGATTTAAGATTAAAAGGTGAAGTTGATTTAATCGGCGAGCCTCAGGCACTTTGGCTCGGTGTTCCTCTTACAGTTGGTAATAGAACAATTGGCGTTATTGTTATTCAAGATTATGAAAATGTAAAAGCTTTTGGCCAGGAAGAAGTGCTTGTATTAACCTTTGTTGCTACTCAGATTGCACAAGTTATAGAACGCAAACGAAATGCTGAAGAAATTCAAAAGTATACTGAGGAATTGAAAAACCTAAATTCTGCTAAAGATAAATTCCTTTCAATCATCTCACACGATTTGAGAGCTCCATTAAATGGATTGTTATCGTTTTCTGAAATTCTGCTTGATGATTTTGCTTCACAGTCTGAAAATGAAAAAGAATTATTTATAGAAAACTTACAGTCATCTGTCAAAAATCTTCTTTCTTTAACAGAGAATTTACTAATGTGGGCACAGCTGCAAAGTAAAGGTATTAAAGCAGACCCTCAGAAAATTGAATTGATGGATGTAATTAAATCTGTTATGAGAACTCAGAATCTTGTTGCTAAGAACAAAGAAGTGCTGATGGAATTTTCTTGTGAACCGGATATTTTAGTGTATGCCGATCTTAATATGCTTGAAACTGTTTTGAGAAATCTTGTCTCTAATTCATTAAAATTTACAAAGAGGGGCGGGTTAATTACTATTCGAGGATTTGAAGAAAACAATTCGGTTATTATACAGGTTGAAGACACTGGAATTGGTATGAGTAATGAGTTGACTCAGAATTTATTTAGAATAGATTCCAAAGTAACAAGAGAGGGAACACAAAGAGAAAAAGGAACAGGCCTGGGATTAATAATCTGCAAAGAGTTCCTAGATAAAAACAATGGTACAATCTCTGTCCAAAGCGAAATTAATAAAGGCACTGTTATAACATTGTCTTTTCAATCCGGCAAGAATCGGTGATATTGAAAAATTATTCTTGATATTTTTTTCACCATCATAAATTTCCGCTAACAAATTTTTTTCTGCCTATTTTATAGTTAGTGTATTTCTTTTTTAATATTAAGGAGACAAATTGAAACGGCTCTTTATTTTATTTTTCATTTCTTTTAATCTGATAGTAACTGCACAGGACAAGAGAACAATAATTGTTGACCAAAACGGCAGCGGAGATTTTAAAACAATTACAGCCGCTATTCAGTCATTACCGATGTTTAATTATCAGCGCACAATTATTTTTATCAAGAATGGTTCTTATAACGAAAAATTAAAAATTGATCAGGACTTTATTACTCTAAAAGGAGAAAGTAAAGAGAAAACAATACTTCACTATTCACAATTGCGAAGTGATTGGAATACTAAAAAAGACTCAATTGGTCCGGGTGTAATTAATTTGTATGGAGATGATTTTATACTTGAAAATATGACTGTTGAAAATACTCAACCTCTTATTGGACCTCATGCGTTTACTATTTATGGATTTGGAACAAGGACAATTTTGCTTAATTGTAATTTGATAAGCAAAGGAGGAGATACGGTTTCGCTATGGGATTATAAAACAGGAATGTACTATCATGCGAATTGTAATTTTGTTGGCGCAGTAGATTTTGTGTGCCCGCGCGGCTGGTGCTTCATTCGAGATTCGAAATTTTATGAAGTGAATAAAACAGCTTCAATTTGGCATGCCGGAGGAGATAATTTAAATCAGAAATTTGTTATCACTAATTCCTACTTTGACGGTGTAAATGGATTTGAATTGGGACGGCATCATTATGAAGCACAGTTTTATTTAATTGGTTGTAAATTTTCTGATAGCATGAGTACTCAGCCAATTTATAGAGTCGTTTATTCAGATACAACAAAAAATCGCCCGTTTAATTGGGGACCCAGATATTTTTATTTTAATTGCCATGGAAATACAAAAGATCAGTTGTGGTTTCGAGATAATTTTTTTAAGCCGGAAATTGCAACGCCGGCTTGGACTTTTGATTTCAAGTGGAATCCTGAAACCGATGAGGGGCCTAAAATTCTAAAATACATACTGGAAACAAATTATTTAGTTTTATTTCTTGATGAAAAAGTTACCGTTTTCGGATTGCCTGAAATTGAATCAATTACCGGTAAAGTTTTTAAATACTTGTCAGGAGGAGGTTCGGACACAATTCGATTTAAGTGTTCCACATTTTTTGATAAAAATGATTTGACCGGATTAAAAATATCGAATGGCGGGAAAATTATTGGCAACACTTCAACAATTCATGAAAGACAAATAGAATTGAATAAAATTCCATTTTGAGGAAGCGATGAAAAAAATATTAATAGCATTTCTTTTGGCTGCAGGAATACTTTTTCCACAATCACAAATTGAAAGTGAAATTCAAAAACACTTAAGCAATTTGCCTTTTGATTCGCCAAAAATTTCAATTCCTCTTTTTAAAGAAGATAAATTTGATATTAGAGAATTTGGTGCTAAAGCTGATGGAATATATATAAATACTTCAGCAATAAATCAGGCAATATCCGATTGTAATTCAAAAGGAGGAGGTCATGTTCTGATTCCTGCAGGAATGTGGATTACAGGACCAATTGAATTGAAAAGCAATGTTGATCTGCATCTTGAGAAAGGAGCAATTGTAATTTTTAGTGAGGATCATAAAAATTTTCAGTTGGCTCAAACATCTGCAAATTCATTTGAAGTTATGGCTCCGATTTATGGAAAGAATCTTGAAAACATTTCTATTTCCGGCGAAGGTATTTTTGATGGTAATGGGCAAACCTGGCGGCCTGTTAA
This sequence comes from Ignavibacteria bacterium, assembly GCA_027347805.1. Taxonomy (GTDB): domain Bacteria; phylum Bacteroidota; class Ignavibacteria; order Ignavibacteriales; family Melioribacteraceae; genus Stygiobacter. The sequence continues at coordinate 4,361 of DAIEQP010000117.1, forward strand.
AAAAACAAAACTAACAGAAAATCAATGGAAAGAACTAATTGAATCGGGCGGAGTTGTTAATGAAAAAGGTGATATGTGGTGGACAAGTAAAGAAGCAATGGATGGGGAAAAATATCTTGCTACAAAAAGCAGGAAAGAATTAACAAAAGATGATTTTGAAAAAGTGAAAGATTTCCTGCGACCTTATATGCTCTTTTTAGATAAGTGTAAAAATATTTTTCTCGATTCTTTCACTTTACAAAATTCGCCAAAATTTGCAATGAACTTGAAAAACAGTAATAATATTATTGCACGTAAGCTAATTGTGAATAATGAATGGTGGCATCAAAATGGCGATGGACTTGATTTGAGTGCCTGCAAAAATGTTTTGATGTATGGCTGTCTTGTTAATGCCGGCGATGATGGAATCTGTATGAAGTCCAGCGGAGATTTCAAGGACCAATTTGGAATGGAAAACATTGTTATTGCTGATTGCAACGTATATCATGCTCACGGAGGATTTGTTGTTGGCAGTAATACCGATGGTGGAATTAGAAATATTAGTGTGAAGAACTGCACATTTACATGGACTGATACTGGACTCAGATTTAAAAGCGGAATTGGCCGCGGTGGTAAAGTACAGAATGTTTTTATCGAAAATATTTATATGAAGGAAATTCAGGAAGAAGCAATAACTTTTGATATGTTTTACAGTGACGCGGGCGCGGTAAAAATGAAAGATGATAAAATAATCCAGACTAAAAGCCCATTCTTTAAAGACATATTCATGAAAAATGTTTTTGTTGATGGTGCCAAAAAAATATTTTTCGCAAATGGTTTACCCGAACTGCCTATCGAAAATGTTTCTCTTTCAAACTCATTTTTTAAAAGCAAAGCAGGTTTCGATCTAACCAGCACATCTAAATTTTCTATTAATGGTATAAAAACTTCGCTGAAAGAAGGAGCTGCATTTATATTTAATAATTGTATTTCATTGTCGGCAGAGGGAATCACCTTTTTGAAGCCGATAAGAAAGTTTGCCAAAATTTCGGGTGCGAAAACAAAGGATATTGTTTTTAGAAAAG
>DAIEQP010000121.1 GCA_027347805.1 Ignavibacteria bacterium
TCGAGGCTTTTAGATGAACGCGTTCTATCCCAGATAGAACGATTGAGCCTCAAAGATGAACCGTCGGGGCTCAAAATAGAACGGGTTCTGTTTGGAGATTCGGCGCCGGAGTTCTTAAACAAACGCAATCTGTTCGGATTAGAATGGTTGAGTCTCTGCATCTCAAACGTTCGTGTTTAAACGGAAACCGTTCATCCAAGAACCTCAAAGAGATGTAGCGCGAAACTCTGTTTTGCACAAAGAGGTTAATGGGGGCGATTCGGAGAATCGCCCTACAATTGGAGTTTTTATTGAACTGGTGCGGGTTCTTGTTTCTTGGATCTTTGCGGAAAGCGCTGCTTGAGATCTTCGTAAACGGGTTTTGCATTTACAATGTCACGTCTGGCTGCTTCTTTAACCGAATTGTAGTATGACAAAGCCGCAACATACGCTTCGCTTCCGGCAAGCATAATTGTGTCGTCTAATCCGGTTGTTATTTGTGCAAGCTGTTTTGAAAATCCGTTAAGAGTTTCAACGGCGGTTACGTCTTTGCTCAGTTCGCTTTTGTTTAAATAAGGCGGCGCAAATTCTGGATTTGAAGAAGCGTAAATGAGCGCTTTATCCACAAACGAAATTGTTTTATCGCTCATCTTGGGCAATGCGTGTCTTTCATCTGCAGAAAGCGCAATTAAGTAGGGTTGAAGTTTGGTTTTTAATGTTTCGAGCGAAGTATCGATCGCCGCTTTGTCTTCCGGCGAAATGGTGATGGAAATTTGGTTATCAGCCATGGCTGGTCTCCCTTTTTTGTTTGTGATGTTTATTTAAAAGAGGGATATAAATTCTCTTTCCCCTCATTATTGCCAAAAAAGAGTTTGCGCGGATTAAACCGCCGTTAAAAACTAATTTTGATTTCTTGATTTGGTAACTTGGTAGCAGCCTGAGGTAAGTTACCCCCGATTCTTAAAGCAATACTTGTTTCTTCTACAAATAACTTAGAGAATTATATTTTAAAAGGGAAGGGGAAAATTCAAGGAGTAAGAAAATTTGTGATTTCATCAATCAGTTTCTGTTTATTGCCTTGCTTGATCTTGCATTGCCAAATGACCAAGTAATCCCAACCCAATTTCTTCAAACGAATGTAATTGCTTTTGTCTTTTCTTTTATTGCCTTCGATTTTTTCCTTCCAAAATTTTTTGTTTGTTGTGGGGAGTTTGGAACGGATGCAATTTTTATGTCCGTGCCAGAAGCAGCCGTTAACAAATATTACTTTTTTAAGCTTAAGGAAAACAATATCAGGTTTGCCCGGTAATTCCTTTTTGTGAAGGCGAAAACGATAGCCAAGAGAATGGACAATCTTTCTTATTATTATTTCCGGTTTAGTATTCTTACCGGAAATTTTTGACATGATTTTGGAACGCTTGGTTATAGAATATATGTCAGCCATGACGTTTCTTTGCAATATCAAGTTTGCCAAACAAATATGAAATTATACTCAGGATATCGAGACAATCTTTATCACTAAAAATATTAGGATGAAGATCTTTTTTATTCTCATGTGATGTGGGATTTCGAAAACCAGCGACTATTCCCGCAGATGTATACTTCTGTCCCTCTTCCATATCTTTTTCTGTTATTGTTTGATTCTTTGTTATCAACAACTTTCTGTTATCTTTTCCAAAAACTTTCATCATCAAATCAAAATCACCTTTAAATTCACTTTCTTTTATCTCTGATCTTCTTTGTACATTTTTGATATATTTTATTGCAGCTTCTTTGGCAGCATTGAAATAATCTGATTTTTTATACTCTTCTTCTGATACTTCACGTATCGATTTATGCAAATGTCGCCAATGATAATATGGATATTCGGGAACTAGTTCATGCAACTTTTGAACTGTATTTGTCCTTTCATCTTCAGGAAGTTCTGATCTTTCTGTTATTGAATCAATTATAGGCTCCATTTTTGTTCTTATGTCTTTGGGTAGATTATTAAACCAAGAAAGGATATTTATATTTGTCTTTTTCCCAAGTTCTTTTTTTCGTTCTTCATTGCGTCTATTCCTCCAAACTCTCTCTACATGAGACATGAACTTTCTTAAATAATCCTTGAGTTCAATTGTAATTGGTAAATCCCAATTTAACGATTGTCTGTGAGTTGAAATTACGTCTTCTTTCCAATCATCAACAAAATCTACTTCCAGCCAACCTGTTAAATATGAAAACCCATGACTTGATTCCGAAATACCGAAGAACTCAGGTAAGTTTACCAATCTTCCGTTTGCAAATAAAGTTATCCCCCTCAAATCCGGTTTTAATGGTTTAATTGTTGAAATAATTCTCCCAATAATATTTTTTTTATGGTGATAACTAATATTAAATTTCCCAATTAATTCAGAATATGACCATTCAAATTGGGAATCAAGGTTTTCATATTTTAATTTATCATCAATTTTGATAGGGGTATCATCGTTTCTGGTAATAAACGTTTTAAATGAATTGTCAAAAAGATTAAAAAGTTTTGAAATGCTGATTGCAATAGCTTCCTTATCAAATTTCGTTTTGTGCTGTAAATTAGATAAAGTAATTCTTGTGCCTTTTAATTTTACGTCACATTGTGAAATTTTATAATGAGGTTCGTATTCTTTCTTTTTTGTAGAGATTAACTCATTCCAGTCTAGAATGAAAGTAGTTTTTTTCCCAGAACTTTTTCTAATCGTCTCTATTTTTATTGTATTGCCTATGCCGAAAAATGCGAGTTTACCCAGACCCTTTTTGCCGGTCGCTTTTCTTTGTCCACTTGGGCTTGTTTCTTGTCCTTCAGCTCTTCTATTTCTACCGATCCTTAAGAAATAATCATTTATTTCTTGGAAACTCATTCCAATACCATCATCTTCTACAATGATTTTTTTCTCCTTCTTGTCATATAGTTTTATCTTGACATTATGTGAATCCGCATCGTATGAGTTCGCTATCAATTCTGCAAGTGCGTTAGGTAGTTTTGAATACATTTTCACACCTAGATGTTCAATTGTACTTGGATCAAAACTCATTTTCAAAGATTCTTGCATATTTGATTCCTCCACAATTAATAATATTCAATGGATAGTGATTCAATAATATTTTTTATAGCGAAATAGTTTTCATCTTCTTTTTTTATCCATTCATTAATTAACATATCTTCAAAAGCATCTATTTGAGTCTCGACGCCAAAAAGTATTTTAGATGTTTCATACATTTTTTGTTTACTACTTCCCCAAGAATTAATTTGTGTAATATTTCGTTCATAGTCTTGTGAATTAAGTTTTTGCTGAACGATATCATCTGACCAAATAATATCTTCAGGAATCACCGCGGAAAGGTAGTAAACATGATTTTTGAAATATCTTAAATATGTTATCATCATTTGAACCAACTGTTCTTGATTTCCACCTTGGACGCCACCATCTATGTAAAACTTTATCTCACTTCCTGTTTGTTCTATAATCTTATTTTTTAAATAATTCACATTTTTATCTAAATCAGTGAGTAATTCAACATTAAACAAGTCGTTAACCCTTTTTTGATCTCCATCAAAGATGAAAAAACAGTTATCGATATTCATATTACAACACGAAGCAATGTGTTGTTGTAAGGCATTTGCTCCACCGGGTAAAAATTTTACAACAAAGCGATTATTAACATGTTCTCCCATTGCTTGTAAGATTTTTTCCAAAATCTTTTGAGCTAAAATATCTTCAACAACTAGATTTATTTTGTTGTTAATCTTGTGGCCTATAAAATAAAAAGCCTCATTAGAAGATATATTTTCTTTAATGTTGATTTTTCCGTTATCCAAATTCTGTGAAAAAATTTTAATCGCTTCTTTTGGAAGAAATTCTACAAAAGTCGGCGAATGTGTGGAAACAACAATCTGATGTTTTTTTATTTTTATTTGTTCCAAGAGAAATTGCTTTAATCCTTTTTGTGCGCCCGGATGAAGAGATACTTCCGGCTCATCTAGTAAAACGAGGGAACCTTCCGTTGCTTTCAGCAACCCATGAACTAACCGAATAACAGACATTTCGCCACTGCCTGCGAAGGCTTCCGAATATTTATGAAAATTTGTTTTGACAAGAATGGAATTACCCCAATTATGAAAAAGTTTATGGTAAATAATTTTTATCTCATTATAATTTTTTGTAAGTATGTCAGAAACCATCTTTATTTCATTTGCATCTAAATTTTCTAAGTCTTTATTTTGAGCAACCCCATGAGCGTAAGTTTTATCATAATTACCTGCAAATAAATTCCGAAGCTTTTTTGATCGGTTTCTTAAATAATCTTGTCTGGTGCGAGATCTTAAATTTGATGGCAAAGTTTCATAATAAAAGTATTTATCAAAGGCGCTCAATTCCGAGCGGAAATCAAAATACACTACATTCTTCTTTATTGGTGGATTTCTTTTCCCTTCCGGGATTTCTTTCATCCCAGCGACAATAAGAGGCCTACTTGTTTCCCAATAATCCGGATTGTTTTCCCTATTTATCCTAGCTTTTATTACTTGAAGCTCTTCACCGGTTTCATCTTTATAGCTATAGAAAAATGATTGTCGTAGTTTTCTACCATCTGATGAAAAATAATCTATGGTATCTAGGGGAGTTGAAAACCAGAATTCATAAGGCGTTCTACCTTCTGGGCATCCATACAAGGCGTGTAAAGTAGAACTCTTTCCGCTTCCATTTGGGCCAATAAAGGCAGTAAGTGGGAAATCAAAATTTATTCTTTGATCAATTTCAATGTTTCGAAAAAAGGGGAATTGTATATAATCTATATAATTGGGGAACTGATTAGCACTTTTTATTCTTTTTATAGTGTTAATCAAGTCTACTAATTCATTGTCCATCAATCTATATTAATTAATTGTTCTGCAATTCTTTTCGCTAATTCAGGAGGTACGGCATTCCCAATTTGTCTGGCAATTTTCCCCATGCTTTTTTCTTTGAAGTCATATGATTTGGGAAATGTTTGAAGCATTGCCCCCTCTCTTAATGAAAGAGCTCTGTTTTCTTCCGGATGGCCGAATCGTCCGTTTGATAGACTGTTAAATCTTGTTGTAATTGTAGGCGCCGGTTTATCCCAGCTCATTCTTCCGTAAACATTTCTAAATGAATAATCTTTTCCTTTATATGCATCAATTTGCAAATTCTCATCTTTGCCCCACTTTTCTCTGGTTCCGCCGTTTTTCTTGGTAAGCTTTATCCTTTTCAAATTATTCTGCGAAAGACCCGCAGACGAATGTTTAAATTTTGTTTTGTCGGTATGTCCGGCTTTAATTTTAGGGAAACCGTTTTGTTCGCCGATAAAATTCTTTATCAAATATTTTTTGTTCTTATCGGGTTTCGGAAGAAAAATACCTTTATTGGTTCTGGAAGCAATTAGAGTAAATCTTCTTCTTGTTTGCGGTACGCCGTAATAATTGGCATTCAAAACATCTTTTACAACCGTGTAATCATATTTTTGCAATACTTCAACAAAATGTGCCAGTCCGCTTTCTCGTTCCCTTTTCATTATGCCGGGAACATTTTCAACAACCACATAACCCGGTTTGAAATGTTCAACGAATCTTTGAAAATCCGTTAATAGGTTTTTCGTTTTCTCAGATTTTGTTTTATCCGTTTTGATTATGCTCCAATACTGGCAAGGACTGCAACCGATAAAAACAAGGTTATCATCGTTTTCGTTAATACCGGTATCTTTTTTCAAATCTTCAAAAGTATATTCTTTAATATCGGCTTCGATAAACTTGGAGTTTTTATTGTTGTATTCATAGGTTTCTTTACAAGAGTGGTCTATATCGATCCCGGCAATGACATCGATACCTGCTTTTGTAAAACCGTATGTCATTCCGCCGATGGAACAGAAAAAATCAATCGCTTTCAGTTTATCCCCTGGCATATAAGATGAAATTTATTTACCGCCAATAAGTTAATATATAGATAGATAAAACTAAAACCCAATCTTACTTTTCGTTCTTTCTTTGTCAATCATTTTGCAATTTCGTAGAGACACATCCCGCCTTCGGAACGGGCAAGCGTGATGCGTCTCTACGCAAACGTGAATAAGTAAAGACGCGATATATCGCGTCTCTACGTAATATTTAATTATTCGGCACAGCCCAAAACGCTGCGGGATTGTTTGTCATATACGTAACACGTTTTGTATTGGACTCTTTGTTCTCTACCGTTGCCACAGCCGGTTCTTGTTTGAAATAATCGAGCGG
>DAIEQP010000151.1 GCA_027347805.1 Ignavibacteria bacterium
CTATGGTCGATTCAGTTTTATTGCTTGTCGATGCAGTTGATGGTCCAATGCCGCAGACACGTTTTGTCACACAAAAAGCTTTTGCGCAAGGATTAAATCCAATCGTAGTTATTAATAAAATTGATCGGCCGGATAATCGCCCCCTTGAAGTACTTGATGAAATTTATGATTTGTTTATTGAACTTGGCGCCGACGAGAATCAGCTTGATTTTCCATTTGTTTATGCAAGCGGAAGAGACGGCTGGGCAATTAAAAATCTTGAGGATGAAAGAAAAGATTTAACACCTCTTTTGGAAAAAATTATCAAAAAGATTCCTGAACCGAAAACAGAAGAGGGAACTACTCAAATGCAGGTAACCTCCCTGGATTATAATGATTATGTAGGAAGAATTGGTATTGGCAGAGTCTTTAGAGGTAATTTAAATAAAACTCAGAAACTTTCTATTATTAAACGGGACGGAACTATACATGATACTTCGATAAAGCAGCTGTTTATTTTTGATGGATTGAATAGAATTGAAGTTGATGAAGTTACAACCGGAGATATTTGTGCAATAGTAGGAATTGAAGATATTGATATTGGAGATACGATTGCAGATTTTGAAAATCCCGAACCGATGCCTTTAATTTCGATTGATGAGCCAACAATCAGCATGACATTTACTGTTAATAATTCTCCATTTTATGGAAAAGAAGGAAAATATGTTACGTCACGCCAATTGAGAGACAGGCTCTACAAAGAGTTGGAGCATAACGTAGCCTTAAGAGTTGAGGATACTCATTCACCCGATTCTCTTAAAGTATCTGGAAGAGGAATTCTGCACCTTTCAATATTAATTGAAAATATGAGAAGAGAAGGTTATGAATTACAGATTCGTGAGCCGAAAGTAATTTATAAAGAAATAAATGGTAAGAAAGCTGAACCAATTGAAATTCTTATTGTAGATGTACCGGGTGAATATGCTGGAAAAGTAACTGAGCTTGTTGGACAAAGACGCGGTATAATGGTTAAAATGGAAAATAAGGGAAGTATGAATTCACTTGAATTCCACATTCCTTCCCGGGGAATTATGGGATTAAGAACAAAAGTGTTAACCGCAACTGCCGGCGAAGCAGTAATGCACCACAGATTTTTCCAGTATGAATTTTTCAAAGGCGCTATCGGCAGCAAAACAAATGGTGTTCTTATTTCTATGGATGAAGGCCCTTCAACAGCTTATGCGATTGATGGTCTTCAGGACAGAGGTAAATTTTTTATTGATCCGGGTGATGTTGTTTACCGTGGACAAATTGTAGGAGAGCATAACAAAGATATTGATATCGAAGTGAATGTTCAGCGTGGTAAAAAACTTACAAATATGAGAGCCAGCGGCAGCGATAAGGCTGTTAAAATTGTTCCTTCTATTAAATTTACTCTTGAAGAAGCATTAGAATATATTCAGGATGATGAAATGGTAGAAGTAACTCCAAAGTCTATTCGTCTTCGAAAACTGCATCTGGATACAAATGAGCGAAAACGTTATAATCTGGCAAAACTTAATGAGGAAGAATAAAAAAAAAGGCGCTTTCGGGCGCCTTTTTTTCGGTATTTAAGAGTTTTTTAATAAAAAATTTAAATTCTGGTTCGATAATATTTAGAGAAATCTATCAGAAATCCTTCGAGGAGTCAAATTGATCAAGAAGCTATTCCCAATTATTATTTTAATTGTTTTTTGCCAAAACTGGTTTTATGCAAAAGATGATATTTCAATTAAGCTCAGAATTACTGCATTACAAGAAGATGAAAAAAAACTTGTAGAAAGTGAGTGGAATAATCTTACAATACAAAAAGAGAAAACTCTCTATGTTGGATTTGAAGCAACTTCACTCGGAAAGGATGCGATTTTTTATAAAATATTTTTGGATGGAGTAATTCTCGAATCAAAATTATTAGATAACTATTATTCCTATAAAAGCTTTTATACCGGCGCGCACATATTAAAAATTATCGCTTATACTTCAAAGGGATTGGAATCTAATCCTATTCTGCTTCCGTTCAATGTAGTTGAATTAAATGTATCTGATAAAAAAATAGAACAAAAACCCGAGAGTCCTGCTGCTGTAAGCAGTAAAGAAATCCTGAATGACCGTTTGCTTGTTTATGTGCTTGGTGGAACAACTGTATTATTTTTGTTAATTACTATTGTCCTGGTGATAAAAAGAAAAACATCGTTTGGAAAAGGGAATAAGTTCGCAGAAGAATTAAAGGAGATGAAGTATGCATACAATCGGGTTAAGGAAGAATTAAATAGACAGGCAGATGAAAATGCGGCACTTCATGAAAGAGTTAAAGAACTTGATTCTAATGTTAAATATCTTGAACAAGCTAATGTTCATTTAGTTGAGCAAAAAGAAAAACTTGCAGAAACAAAGAACAAATTAGAATTACTTAATCAGCAAAAAGAAGAATTGTTTGCCAGTGTTGTGCATGATATTAAAAATCCTGCTTCTGCAATAAGAGGATATATTGAATTACTTAATTCCTATGAATTGAATGCGAATGAACAGCAGGAAATCATGCAGTCGCTTGTTGCTTCTTCTGATGATATAATGAAGCTTTCCCAAGATATGTGTGCAATTATTGCTAAGGCACTCCCAGAACCTAAACTAAAATTCAAAAAAGGTTCTCTTAAAGAAGTAATAGATAATGTTTATGCTCAGAATACTTCTTATGCAAAAGTTAAGAAGGTGAAATTCTATAACCAGTCTACAACCGATGTCCCTGATGTAAATATGGATAAGGAAAAAATTGAAGAAGCCATTGATAACCTTGTTAACAATGCAATTAAATATGCGCCGCCTGATACGATCGTGGAAATTAGATCTTTTGTATCGGGTATAAATAGAAAAGTTGCGGTCGTAGAAGTTTCTGATAATGGCGTTGGCCTTTCGGAAGAAGATCTGAAAAAATCATTTCAAAAAGGATCGATACTCAGCGCCAAACCGACTGGACTTGAACAAAGTTCCGGTCTTGGATTATGGATTGTAAAACGTATAATTGAAGAACATAATGGAAAAGTCTGGGTGGAAAGCAAACTTGGTTCAGGTTCTACTTTCTCATTTGAATTGCCATT
>DAIEQP010000157.1 GCA_027347805.1 Ignavibacteria bacterium
TTTCAAATTATTTTTTTGCAAACCGAAACTTATAATTCAACCTCTTGTCAGTAGTGGAGAACGTATTACTCTTTTTGAATCTAACCGAGCAATTAAACATCATATCAACACTTCATTACAGTAACTATAATTTTAAAAACAATTAGACGGGCATACAGAATGGATTCGATAACTAAAGAAGTTCAATTAGAAGATCTTATTGCAAGCAGACCGGAAAGTTTAGAGTATCTTATGAAAAAAGGAATTTGCGGAATTCACTGTGCTGATCTTAATCAGAAATCATTCGAAAAAATGGCAAAGGATAAAGGTTTTACCGATTCAGAAATCAATCAAATAGTTATTGAATTGAATCAACTGTTAGTTGGGTCGGTTATTCAAAAAACAAGTTGATTCATTTTTTTAATAAATATAACACCAAATTAGACAAGTGTATTATCTGAAAAGAAGTGAATCCAGCATCTTTCGATAATTGTTCAACAAATTCTGGTTTTAGTCTATGTTCTAATGGTGGTCCAAACTCTTGAGTTTTATAATCCCATTCAAGTAATGCAACTTGCCTGGTGGCAACTCTTTCTGTTTCTTCCAAAACTTTTTTGTAATCATCAACTTCGTGAAATACTACTCCCATAAATATCATGTCATAGGAATTATTTTCAAATGGAATTGATTCGGCTGGCGCCAACTTAAATTCACTACCGGGCAAATATTTTTTTGCAGCTTCCAGCATTTCAGGATTTACATCTATCCCTGCAACTTTAACATTCCTTTTACTAAAACTTTCCGCGAATAAACCAGATCCCGTTCCAACATCAAGAACAGAAATTATTTTCGATTGACTGAGACAAAGATCAACCACTCTATCTACTTCTAATCTTTCAATTCTTTCTTGAGATCGAAGTCGTTCAATACCATTATTATAAACACGTTCGTTCATTTTTATTCCTATTAAAAATTATTTACACCGATTCGTTAAAATAATGGGACATTCCCATTTCTAACAATTCCTTAACCGGTCTGCAATCTGGAGCTAAAAGTTTGCCGGTTCTATTTTTTGCAATCGATGCACATCCGCCGCCGCATGCCAATTGTAAATTACAATCTTTGCATTCCGGAATTGTTGTAACATCACGTTCTTCCCAAATTTTTATAAGATCATTCGCTTTGCTAACTGCTGGATAATAAGTTCCAAGTTCTTCACCTTGCTTACCAACGGTTGCTGTGCAGGCATAAATACGACCGGTTCCATCAAACGCCCATTCAGTTTTGCAACCAGTGCAGTCATCAAAAAGTGGTGCTGGTAATTCCCCGTTATCAAATAAAAATCTTGATACTGAAAATGCGGGCTTATGAAACTCAACAATCTCCGGATGTTCTTGTATCAAAGCATAAATCGCTTCATAGAATTCCAGGCGAGTATATAATTTGCTTTGAGATGCCTGGCAATAATGAAGTTCATAATTTCTTCCAAGCTGTGTTTTAAAATATTGGTTTGTTGTCCACCCTTTTTCCACTGAAAATTTAGCAAGCTCAACAAGCGATTGTAAATTTTCTTTGTCAAGAACAACACGCAGATTAATATTAATTCCATTAGCTAAAGCAGCATCTATACCTTTTACGATTTTTTCAAACGTTCCCCCGCCATTCTTTAATGGACGGCGCCGATTATGCATCTCTTCAATTCCATCCAATGTAACCTGGACTTCTCTTATTCTATATTTTTTTAAAATTGGCATGTACTCTTCTAATGAAAATCCGTTTGTAACAAACGCCGTATCCAATCCATTCTCTGTAGCATTTTGCAATATATACTCAACTGATTTACGGGAAGCTTCCGCTAACAATAGCGGCTCCCCTCCAAATACAGTTATGTATTTTCTTTTCCCGGCAAATTCTTTTTTGATGTATGAGAAGAATGAATCAATAATTTCTTTTGATAACGATTGTTTCTCCTGTTCATATCCGGATTGATAGCAATAATCGCAACCAAAGTTGCATGCATACCAGGGTACAAAAAATATTTGTATCTC
>DAIEQP010000167.1 GCA_027347805.1 Ignavibacteria bacterium
ATTTTCGCCTGGCAATGCTGCAATCTGAAATGAATAATCATCATGAACAGCAAGAGGAACCTGCAGTTCGTAAATCAATTTTCCCTCATCATAACCAAGCTTTGCCTTAATTCCATCTTTATTTTCCAAAGGCAGAAGTGAAATAGAATATTTTTCTTTGTTCAGCACCTGGAATTCTGTCTGCTTCTCAAGAAACATTGCAACCAACTTTTCAATTCCTCCCTGCTGAAACATTTCACGGGTTACATTTTGCATCTGTTCCTTTGGAAGAATTTTGGAACTTAACGGATATTTAATTCCAAAAGTGCTCTCCTCATTTTTATCAGGAATAAACCAGACTGTAAAACCTGCGCGCATCATCTGCATAACTTTTGCACGGTCTTCAAGCACAAGACACATATAGAAAAATTTTTCATCGTTAGCAGTAGCGAGCCAGACTTTTTGTTCACCGATTTGCTTTAAGTGACCGGTCCATTCACCGACTTTGCCATCGATATTAACTGCAGCGGGTTTCCAGATATTTGGTTCCAGTTTTGCAGAGCTGCAAGAAGAAATAATCAACGATGATATAACAAAGACCGACATCAGAATTAAGTTCTTAATTTTCATAATCGCCTCATGAATTGGAATTCGACAAAATTAAATTATTGATTAATTATTAAACTTTGTATTCCACGCAAAAGTTTAAAGCCAAAAAAAATCCCGGTTAAACCGGGATTCAAGAATCAGTTAATTGTTTTTTCAAACTGCGCGGGGGATTGATAACCCTTCTTTACAACTCTGTCTCCCTTAAAAATTGCCCATGCCGGGGTGGGCTGATGGCGTTTTGTCATCTGGTAAAGCTGCTGGGCGCTGTTTGCAATAAACATATAAACAATTTTTTTGCTGTTAAACGGATTGGGAAATGTTAAATACAATCCATCATCATTTTTAGAATACACATCTCCATTCCATCCGAAAAAGTATTTGCCCGAAACCATATTGGATTTTTCTATAAGTTTTTTTGCCAGCGAATTTTCAGATACTCCTCCAAGAATAACAATATCATTTTCAAGCAATTCTTTTTCATCAACTTCACAATCTTTTTTTATTGGAGAGAATACTTCTGTAAATCTGTCTGCAATCTGCTTTTGATAGCGCAATGCGATTGTGTGATTTGCTTCTACCTGCTGGTTGGTCCCGTAAACAATCAATACTTTTGAATATTCATCAAAAAGATTTGTGTATGTAAAATATTTATCTCTCTCAGCCGGGAAATCGTTTCCGTAATTAAAGATTACTTTAACAGGTTTTTCCTTTAATATAAACTCAACATTTTCATCCGCGTTTTTAATTTCGATTTTCTTTATCACTCTTTCTTTTGGGCCTTCGATTGCAACGGTTGTATACAAATTGTAAGCATTATTCTTCTGCTTCAGGTTCAACTTCAATTTAAATCCATCACCGGAAGGTTCAACTGAAGCTGTAAAATCCAGAGAAGGAACATCATTCCTTTTAAGCCACTGCAGAACAAAATCTTTCAGATTAACACCGCTTGATTTTTCGAATACAGAAATAAATTGTTCGGTTGAAATATTCTTTTCCCTGAACTGGTTATGAATTGAATTCATCGCCTTTAAAAATGATTCATTGCCAAGTTTCAGTCTAAGCTGATGAAGCAGGTAAGTTCCTTTTATTCTCGGTATCTGATAATTATTGTATTTATCATAAATCACTTTTGAATCAAGGGGTGCAATCGTTCCCTCTTTATCGAACAAGTACATCAGCCTGTAATTAAGCTCAGTTAATTCGTCCCGCATATAATTCACGGCTGCATCGGAAGAAGAAGGAACCTGCTTCAACAAATTATAATATGCAGCTGTACTGCTTACAAACCAGTTATCTCTTTCATTTTCAGGATAAACAGTACCCTTCCACAATTTTTCCTTATCTATTGAATAAACATCTTTTACATCAGCAATATTTCCGGTTAATTCTTTAACAGGTTTAGGCGACTCAAATTTATTTTTCAGCTCTTTCAGTTTTTCTGCAATATAAATTGGAGATGCTGCTGCATAACCGAGTGTTAATCTAGGAACTGAATTCGGCAGATCGGGCATTCTTCCATTTTCACCAACCATCTGTTCTCGAAGTGTTACTTTTCCATTGTGAAGCAGGAATACCATCTGTTCAGCCATCTCGGAAGTTGTAACTTTTCCATCGCAGGCATGCGGGCGATTGATAGGCGAGGAATTCCACAATTTAATTGTTGCCTGATGATCAATATTTCCCTTTTCGGATTGATAGAAATCCCAGAAAGCTATGTCACGGTTAACGGGACGGAACACAACATCGTAAGGCGCATCGTCACTGTTAACAATATATTCTTTTCTTACATCAAGAGATTTATTGTTGTTGTCGCTCCAATAAAAATCTTTTGCATTGTTGTACCAATCCTTTTCGCTGCTTCTCCAAAGCTTCCATTTATATGTTCCAAGAACAAGAATTCCAATTTCATTTTTCTTTACATCGCCGATCAGCCAGTCGTTTGTGTACATTCCATTATTTTTTGTTGTCATAATTTTTACAACATCATCAATACTGTTTGCATACTGTGCCGCTTTGCGAATTCTGTCCGACTGCGGAATTCCATTTTCGTTGTAAGGTGTCTGCTGAACAGTAGTTTCACCAATCATAATACCGGAGCTGTTCATATAAAAATCGGAACCGCTGTGAATTCCGCCCGGAAATGTTTGGTATACCAATCGGTTTCCTTCCGATGGAACAACATCGCAGATTATATTCCAGTGATAACCGGTGTAACCGCCCCACATGAAAAGCTGTCCGAATACAATTTTTCCATCTTTTGTTGCTGAATTGTTTGCGAGAAAGGAAGAACATTTATGCAACCGATCCTGTAGATTCAATTCATCTTCATTTGATAAAAATGATTTTCCTGTTAACGGATTTGGAGTAACACCAAGCGCACTTTGAAGATAATCAAGATCAACAGCGGAGTTAATAGTGACAATATCAATCAAATCGATATTGTGATCATAAATTTTTATTCCTGCTTTTGCAGCACCGTCGGCAATGCCTTTCATTTCTGTTAAATATTCTTCTTCATACTTGCGTAGAAAGATCGCGTCAGTGCTCATTCGTTTCTGAAACCATGCTGATGCAGGATCGGCAGCGTTAGAACTGACAGCAAGTTTTTCTATGAATGTTTTTATTTCTTCTGCAACAAGGCTTCCGTACTGGAATCCGCGCTGGTAAGGTTTTCCTTCAATGTGAAGAAATATCCAGCCCTTATCTTCATAACGAAACGCTGGCCCGTTCCACTTCACTGTTTCCATTGGAATGTATTGTGAAATATCAGTCAATTCCTCAAGTTCAACATCATCAAACCAGATTTTCCCTTTTGCGTTTCCATTATATCCGGCATTAAGAACAATTCTGTCTTTGGATTTAATTGCAACAAACGTTACTTCAAGCTTTTGCCAGTTTTTTGTTGCGCCGATTGCAGTTGAATTATTTGTAAACGGAAATGATTCCATTGTAACACAGCCGGCAACAGGAGTTGGATACTGATCATAATTATTTGAGAATAGCGATTCTGTTTTTGCCCATGCACTAAGTTTATATATGTGTCCAACTTTTAGATTTACTTCTTCCGATGCAAGAGCTGTTTTATTCCAGTCTGAATGATTAATCAAAACAGATCTGCTTCCGCTATGAGCGCTGTTGTCAATCTGAACAGTTCCATCACCGGAAATTTTCCATGATGAGCTGCCGGACTCAAAACCGGCATTAGCAATTTTAATAGATTGCGAAAATGAAATCGTTGCAGCAATTAAGATTAATAGAAATAGGAATCGGGTTCTCATCAAGCATACCTTAATTTTTATTTTACAAGTGGCGTGAAAATAAGGAAGTGTAATTTCAGATAGAAACAAAAAGTTCCGGCATAAACCGGAACCTTTAATTTGATCGATCAGGTAGTTTAATGAGTTAAACAAACAATGCTGCTATCGCAAAGACATCTATTATAATCAGCATCCAGCTTACTTCCTCTTTTTTGCCTATTGCAACTTTGATTATCGTCCAGGAAATAAATCCCCAGATAATTCCCTGTGTAATTGAGTAAGTAAGAGGAATCAAAATCATTCCGAAGAATGCAGGGATAGCATCATCGAATTTCGACCAGTTAATTTTAATTACCGGTTTCATCATAAACACTCCGACAAGAATTAATGCCGGCGCAGTTGCAATTGAAGGAACAACTGAAAGAAGCGGAGACAAAAACATGAACGGAATAAAAAGCAACCCGGCAACAACTGCTGTCATGCCCGTTCTTCCTCCCTGTTCAACTCCTGCAGCAGATTCAATATAAGCCGTTCCTGAACTTGTTCCGAAAATCCCCGAAACTGTAGTTGCAAGAGCATCAACAATCAAAGACTGTTTAACATTTCTCGGCTCTCCTTTTTCATCAGTCAAATCAGCCGCCTCAGCAACACCAATGAATGTTGAGATTGAATCAAACATATCTGTAAAAAGAAAAGCGAAGATTACAGGCCACAATGCAAACTGGATTGAGTTAAACAAATCCATTTTAAATAGAAGTGAAAAATCGGGCGCTGCAAAAATTCCTTTCCATGTAACAAGAGTCGGCAAACCAAAATTTACAGTGGAGGCATCGCCGTATAAACGGCCGATAGGTATTGCAATTATTGTTGTGAATACAATTCCAATAATCAATGCGCCTTTGATTCTTTTAATCACTAGTATTGCAGTAACAATCAGTCCAACTAAAAATGTAACAGTTATAGGATTCAATTTTGCGATGCCGACAAGTGTTGCAGAATTAGCAACAATGAACTTTGCGTTTTCAAATCCAATGAATGTAATAAACAAACCGATACCCGCGGCAATTGCAAAACGGAGCTGGCGCGGAATTGCCTGCAATATT
>DAIEQP010000193.1 GCA_027347805.1 Ignavibacteria bacterium
GAAGTGCATTGAACGTCGCCGGATGACCTCTGTCGGTAACCGGAAGCCCTTTAAACATCGCCGGAGGTGAAATGGCGGTCGCCGGAGGTGCATTGGCGATAAAAAATAGTCTTTTGAACCCAAACGCAGGGTGGCCATCAACTTCTCAAAGGTTTCAACAGAGAATATTGACGGAGTATTCAAAGCCCAGGATAAACTGTTGAAGGAGCGAATAGATGCGCTGGTAGAACCCTTCCAGTTTAGCCAGCCCGACTTTTTCAATGCCTACCGGAATGCCCGGATTATCGTCGATTACGTAGGGCGGGGCAAGGCAGTGCCGGTAACCCCGGTGGCTAATCCTGTTTAATTCAAATAATTATTAAATTCCGAGTGGCTTTTTGTAAGCTATCCCAACAAATGCACAAGGCCAATCGATGAATTTGATTGGCCTTTGCTGTTGATGGCACTGATTGCCTAATTGACCATTCAGCCATGTAGGTGTGGCGGTTTCTCAGCTGTTTAAACTTCAATTCACGTAATCAATAGGCAGTTCACCACTATGTGGTCTTAACTAAGACTATTGTATTTGAACCTTTTCTCCAATTATTTTTGATAAATTTATCAAAAAATAAAAAATCTATCAATGCTGGAGACAGATATTAACTGCACGAATTCAATATCTCTGAAACCATTTGCCTTTGAAGGGATGTCATACCCATATTTTGAATTATCGCCAAACAAATTTGAAGAGTTACTTTATCAAATATCGCTACAAGAAATAGAGCATGGAAATGGGGAACTAAACCAAAACTTTGATTCTGTTGGTTGGCTCAATAAACCAGGTGACAGAGGAAGAGATATTTTGTTATTTAAAAAGGGGAAATCAAAAGGATTAATCCAATGCAAACATACAAAAAACAACACCTATAAATTTTCCAAAGACGAATGTGTTAAAGAGATTATAAAATTCATTCTTCATTATAATATTGATTCAAGTCTGATCGATGATATTGATACATTTACTTATTATTTTGCTGTCTCCAGTGGGTTTAAAGAAGATTCTATTACCTTTTTAGAAAATATAAAGAAATATATATCTCATGAGCAACAAATTGATAAATGGATTTATTCGGTCAGAAAAGAGTTTAAAAAGATTGACGCTAAATTTATTGGTAACACCGAAGATGTCAAAGATATTCTTTCAAAATTGAAAGTGAAAAAGATTGATTCTTCAATAATTGATCTCTGGCTTAATCATAATTACAATCAAAACATTATAATTAAGCATTTTAGTGTTAAGAAAATAAAAGAACAAAAGGAACAGTCGCTAATATCAGAAATTCCAATTGACGAAATTCAAAGAAATATTAAGGCTTCTTCCCATCTACTTTTCGACTATAATAATTTTTTTTACGGCATTCCTGACTCGCATATTGATCGAAAAGAGACATCGCAATTGCTTAATTGGGTTAAAGAACCACTAAATGAAAAGGAAGATCCTTTAGCAATACTGGTTGGCACTCCAGGGATTGGAAAATCTGTAGTCCTTAAGGATTTATTAGGTAAGCTTGAAGAGGAGAAGATTTCATATGTAGGCATTAAAGCTGACCAGTATTATACAGACGATAAAGAAGCCTTAGAGAAAAGACTTGGATTATGTGATTCTTTTGAAAAGATTACCAAATCTATAATTGAGAACCACGGTAAAATGGTCGTAATAATTGACCAATTAGATGCACTTTCACTTAGTCTCTCAGGAAAACGAGAGCATCTGCTGACCTATCAGACATTAATTCATCAATTGTTAACAATACCAGAAATTCGGATAGTTGCATCAATTCGGAAATTTGATCTGGAAACTGATAGTGATTTCCTTTTTTTAAAGAAATATAAAAAGTTTCCATTAAGTAGGCTGTCAAGAGATGAAATTAATACAGTCTTAAAAAGACTAAATCCTCAACCTAATATCAATGGTCTGTTATATGGCTTATTGGAAAGTCCATATAATTTGAATGCTTTTGTGAAAATATTTTCCTCTTCTTTGAATTTAAACACATTAAGAGGAACGGTAGATTTATATAAAGAATTGTGGAATCAGAAAGTTGTGACTCATAACAATTCAAATAATCTAACTACTAACGATTTAAAACAATTTTTATATTCTCCTGCTTCTCAAATGCATGAGAAACAAATGATAACGATTCCCGTTGAATCTTTCTTTGAGGATTATTCCAGAGAAATCGAGTATTTGTGCAAGGAAGGAATCTTATACCGTTCAAAATCATCTATCCAATTTTTTCATCAGACATTTTATGATTTCGTATTTGCTAGACAGTTCTGTGAAAGCGGAGCCTCAATTTTAAAATATACTCGCAATAAATGGCAAAGTTTGGGAATCAGGTCAATGGTGAAAATGGTATTTGGCTTTCTTCGGGAAACAAAACCTGGAGATTATATAAAAATGTTATCACGTTTCCTGTTCAGTAGAGGAATTCGATTTCACTTTCAGCTCCTTTTAATTCAGATTTTGACATCTGAACAAAACCCAACTGAAGATGAACTTGATTTTGTAAAAAGAAAAATATTCAAATCCAGAAAATATCGAGACCTATTTATTGAGTCAATTCAATCGAATAAATGGTTGCAGTTCATTATTTCAGAGGGAATAATTGAAGACTTAGAAAACGTTCCACAAGGAAGATTTGACAAGGCATTGGTTATTGTAGCAAATAAAAAATGTGATCTAATCTTTCAGAAAATCGGATACGTACCTTATGGTTTACTAAAGGAAAGAAATTATCAACTATGGCGTTCCTTATTGTTGAAGATGCTCCCGGAAGGAAGAGATATTATTCTGGATTACATTGCAAAAAAAGAATTTAAAGATAAACCGGAGTTTGTACGGAGGATTTTATACTTTTTGAAGATTTGGGATAATCCTCTTGCATTTAAACTCTATGATGAATATTTGTTGGCTTTTGAAGAGAATGGATTTAATTCATATAAAATGATGGAGGATGCATTATTTTATGATATTGATTGGGTACTTGCACGATTTAAAAAATCATTAATTGATAGAATCTCCTCATTAGAGAATGACATTTTAAGGGTTGTTTATAAGTTTGATCATACAGACGCTGATTTATTTGATAAGCTGTATCGCCAAAACCAAGTGAAAACTTTCAAATTGAATTTTGAAATAATAATCCTACTAATCAAGAAATCTGAATACAATGTACAATATTACCCTCATGAATTAATTTTGGATCATGCGTTCCATGATTCAAAATTTGATGAGAAGGAGGATGATTATAGATTTTTATTTCAAAGATTGGGAAAAGAATTACAAACTTTAGGAAAAGAGACCTCTCCAGTCTTTAATGAATTTATATTCAGTAATCTAAATAGTAATTATGAATCCATTGTTCGTTTAATGATGTTTGGACTAATTTCAAATACGGAGAAATACATTGACACAATTTTCACTCTTTTTGATGATTTTCATCAAAGAAACTTATTGAGCAACGACAATTCTTGGCATTATTATTTGAGGAAATTACTTGGGGAATCTTATCCTTTTTTCTCTCAAAAGCAAAAGAATCAAATCAATACCATTCTTTTAACTATCCGGTACTCAAGAGAGTATTATTTGACAGTTGGCTCTGAATCCGAGCATAAAAAGGGTGTGTTTTTATATAATCACCTTCTATTCAAATATCTCTCTTCAATATCTGAAAATCAAATTAAGCAACAGCAGGAGCTATTTAAAAAGTATCAGGAATGCAAAAGGAAATATAAAGATGTCCGCGATGTTGAGCCTCATTCTGTGTGCGCTCATATAGTGGGCCCTCCGTTAAATGCTAAGGCGTATGAACATATGGGCATAAATCAATGGAAAGAAAGTTTTCTAAAATATACTAGTGTAGCGAAAACTTAATTTAGCATCATATTCAGTGGCTTTAGATGCTATGATACAGGCTAAATGAGATTATTTGATGTTTCAGAATTATTTTGTTGCAACACTAGGGATGAGCAGCGAGATTTTGTGAGTTCAAAAGGTGGTATCAATGAACATGCCCGAGCATTTGAAGTTGAAGTAAAAAAACGTCCTGATTTTTTTGCAGATTTTATAGAAGAAATTATCTATGTTAATAGTATTGACATTACCTATATTATTCATGGACTACGTGGATTGGTAGAGCAAAAGTATAATTTCAATAAGGTGAAAACAATTGTTCATAAGACAATTCAGTATAGAAAAGTTACGGATCATAACATCTCTGAAATAATCTGGATTATAGATTACTTTATCGAAAATGAATACATGGACAATGAAATTTTTGAGTTTATTGTCCATGCTGCATTGTATGGGAAATATCCTGATCAAATTAACAATCCGAATGACCTCATTTTTGATGGCATTAATTCGACAAGAGGTTCTGCAATTCTAAAACTTATTCAAATTACATTTAAGCCAGAATATGCAGATAGAATCTTTGAAACGGTAATAAGAGTCACAGAAGATCAAATGGACAGCGTTAAGGCTTGTGTTTTATTCCGCTTAGCCTGTCTAAATCATTATGACTTGCACCGATCATTTGGTGTATTTAATAAATTGGTCAATACTAGCAGCGAGCAGTTACTTAAAACTTCTCTATGGAGTGCAGGTTACTATAAGAGAAGTTTTTATAAAGAGATGATTCCATATTTTAGGAGATTAATGAAATATGAATCATTACATGAAGATACCGCTGTGCTATTGGCTGTTACATGGTTGGAAGATATTAATGAGTCAAAAGAGCTATTAGACGAACTTCTTCAAATGTCAGACAAAGCAAGAGTCAAAATGATTCATGTAGCCGAAACGAACATGTTTCATGAAAATAGCTCGATCCAAAAAAAGTGCCTTCAACTTTTCAATCGTTTCTTAAATGACGAATCAAAAGCAGTGTCAGATGAATATTCTCACTTATTTTTACGTCTTTCTCCAGATAAATTCGAAGCACTTTTACCTTCGATAAAACGCTACTCTAACGCACCTGTTTGCAGAAATAATCCGTACTATTTTTTTGAATATTTGTTTAAATGCACTGCAAAATATCCGGTTCAATGTATTGATTTATTAGGTAATGTAAAGATCTTCAGGATTAAAGATGATGAATATCGATATCGCAATGATAAAGCTCTAAATGTTATTGTCGGTTCTTACAATGCCCTGCTAAAAGAAAAGCATAAAAATAAGAGGCAAATCATTCGATCGGTTAGATTGTTTGACCGATATTTAAAAGACAGAAGATTTAGGAAGGAAGCGGATTTGGTGCTTGATAAGAATGATAGAGAGTAAAATGTGTTAAAACTTATATGAAGAGACTAATTTTCTTATTTTCTACGCATACCAGCTGGTCAAGGATTTACTATCCCAATCAGATTGGTTCAAATCCAATCGTTCGATATTATTCCAAAGATAAAGGCTTGGTTGAAATAGTTTTGGTTAAACTCTTTGAGCGGATACAGATCCACAGTTAAAAGATGCAGATTGCAAAAATGCACCAGCCATGGGAACCAGGAGAATAACGATTGAGCATTCTGGAATTAATACTGAAGATTTTGAAAGCAAAATGAACGGTTTTAAGGCCAATTTAAATACACTTTTGGCCGATTAGCGCACATTAGAAGCTGAAATTAATAAGCAATTGGGAGGATTGAAGTATGACTAAAAAAACTCAAATACGCAACAGTACAGCCGAGTTTCTGGTTTTCACCAAACAGGCAGGCGAAAGCACCATTGATGTGCGAATTGAAGATGAAACCGTATGGCTTACCCAAAAGTTGCTTGCCGTGCTTTTTGAGGTTGATGTCCGGACGATTAGTGAACATTTAATAAATATTTTTAATTCCCATGAATTGGAAGTCAGTTCAGTTATCCGGAGATTCCGGATAACTGCCGCCGATGGCAAAAACTACAACACTCAATTTTACAATCTCGATGCCATTATCTCTGTTGGGTATCGGGTTAATTCCGAACGAGCAACCCAGTTCCGACAATGGGCAACCAATATATTACGCGATTTCGCCATTCGTGGCTATGTACTCGATAAAGAACGATTGAAAAACGGAGCTTTCTTTAGTAAAAAGTATTTCGACGATTTATTGGCCGAAATCCGCGAAATAAGGGCAAGCGAGCGTGCTTTTTACCAAAAAATTACCGACATCTATGTTACGGCAATGGATTACAGTAAAGATGCTACTACCACAAAAAAATTCTTTGCTTCTGTTCAAAACAAATTGCATTATGCGATACATGGTCAAACGGCTGCCGAAGTAATAATGAACAGAGCAAATGCAGAAAAAGAGCACATGGGTTTAACTTCCTGGAAAAATGCACCCGATGGAAAAATTATCAAAACAGATGTTTCAATTGCCAAAAATTATTTGAAAGAACAAGAATTAATATCCCTCGACCGATTTATTACCATGTACCTCGACTATGCTGAGGACCAAGCAGAACGAGGCATACCTATGAGCATGAATGATTGGGTGCAGAAACTCAATGCGTTTTTGCAGTTCAACCAACGTGATATTCTCGATAACCCAGGCCTTATTTCCGCAGAGATTGCAAAAGCTTTTGCTGAAACAGAGTTTGAGAAATATCGCATTGCGCAGGACCAGTTGTATGAAAGTGATTTCGACAAAGCCATAAAGAAATTAAATGAACCAGATTCAACAAAATGAAACCTTCCGGTTTCCGGGCTGCGCTTAATTAAAACTGAACGACCTGACGCTCAAAAATATTTGTATTTCGGGATATTGATCCGAAATACAAGGACGATAAATACTATTTACCAGCTTACACTCAAGGGGTGCAATCGAATGATAACTTTGAGTTTTAGCAGATTTTCATCCGATAGACGGCATTAGCAAAACAGAACGAGCTGAAAATATAAGTTCCTTATACGCCCAATGGCAAAGTGAAAGTGGAAATTTATTTGCAGAACGAAACCATCTGGCTAACACAACAAAAAATTGCTGAAATTTTTGGGGTGCAAAGACCAGCCGTTACCAAGCACCTTAAAAATATTTTTGAAACAGGAGTATTGAAGGAAGAAGTGGTTAGTTCCATTTTGGAACATACCACTCAACACGGTGCGATAGAAGAAAAAACGAGGGAAACAAAAGTTAGATGATTCTTAATCATCCCGCCACTTGTTCGAAAATACTATTGCAACTGTATCAAAACAACCGACTTAGACGGCAAAACCGTTTCAATTTTACCTTTGTTGATTTTTGCTCCGTTGAAATCGGCCAAAGAGACCTCCTCCTTCTTCCCGAAATCGTTGTAAGCATTGATTTTATTGGCTGTAACAATTTTACCGGATACTTTTGACAAATTGAATCCGGGTACGTCGAAACTGATCTCCTGTGATTGATTCGGATCCAAGTTACAAAGCGTGATGCTCACCACCCCATTCTTAACTGAGGCAGAGCAATTAACGGCATCAATTGATTGTGAGCCAAATGTATATTGATTGCATTTTATCTCAACGGGTAGTGCTGTTGCATCCTGGTGTACTTTGTACATCTTGAAAACATAGTAAGTCGGAGTTAAAACTATCTCTTTGTCCTTCGTCAGGATAACCGATTGCAAGACATTGATCATCTGGGCAATGTTGCTCATCCGCACCCTGTCGGCATGGTTGTTAAAGATATTCAGGTTGATACCGGCAACCAGGGCATCGCGCAGCGAATTCTGCTGGTACAGAAACCCGGGATTGGTGCCCAGTTCCACATCGTACCAGCATCCCCACTCGTCGACTAACAATCCAACCCGCTTTTTCGGATCAAACTGGTCCATAATGGCCGAATGTTTGGTGACTAATTCTTCCATTTTCAATGTTTTCTGAAGGGTGACAAACCATTTTGCTTCATCAAAATCGGTTGCTGAACCCTTCTTTTGCCAATTGTTGGGAACCGTATAATAGTGCAAAGAGAGTCCGTTCATCATCC
>DAIEQP010000245.1 GCA_027347805.1 Ignavibacteria bacterium
TGATGAGTAAGTTCTATTTGATCAACCCAATCAGGATGAATTGCTGGATCAACTAAACCGGTACCTGGAAGACCTGCCATATCCATTCCGTCTGAAACATCTGCAACTCGAAGTCCCTGGAACAATTCAAGAATTTTTGAATCATCAGTCTCCGAATAAACTTTAGTTTCAAGAAAATTTATACCTTTTTCAAGATCAATTTTTGATTTTTCCTGTGTGAAAGAGAATGAGGTAAAAAATGTAAGTAATGCAAGTAAAACCCTTGATACTTCTTTCATTTTCTTTCCGGGATAAGCGATTTTTAATTTAGATTAACTTACTATTTCAACAACATAGAGCTTATTTCAAATTCTCGCAAAAATAGATCGTAAATAAAGAATAGGGTCTAAGATTAAGATTATCTAAATCCTCTAAAATTATGCCAGTATCACCTGTTATAATCTATATGAAATTAGCGATTCCATCGTAAATTCAACAATTTATTTTATCGTAATAATAAATCTTTATCGAATAGATAAATGATTTTTCAGCCACAATAGTTTGCAAAATGCTCAAATTCGTTAAAAAAAACAGCAGATAAGATGTTTTCACTTCTCTAAACCCGCACTGTTTTTCATGAACAATTTGATCCCCTGATATTATGAAGGTTCCCAAACAGTATAATGATTTTTACCGGGATCGCAATAAAATTGTAGATTCAATCGGGAATAATGCCGAGATTCCATTGTAACTACTAGTCTATTGAATGGTTCTACAAAAGAAGCTGCAACCTCATCCCCTCCTACTGTTAGATACAAATTCGCACACAACTCATTAGATTTTTGAAAATGCAGTTGTTCGAAATCGAAAATATTCAATTGCTTATCTAAGTACTGAGTTGTTTGATATGCTGCGGCACTTGCAATAATATAATTCTTAAATACATCTTTTGTTTTTTCCGTGTATTGAAAAAGTGCATAGAAGGCAAAAAATCCACCGAACGATGAACCCCAAAGTGTTCTTTCCGAATTTGTGCGATATTTTTGCTCAACAAAAGGAATTACTTCCTTCAGTAAAAAATCAAGATATTTACCCGGATAAGTAATAAAATCCCGAACACGAATTGTATTAACATCATAGTTGTCAGGATAACTTATTCCAACGACAATCATTTCTTCAACACCATCAGATTTGTTCAAATCGTGGATAGGTTTATGCTGAGCACGCCTCCAGTTTCCATCAGTTAAATAAATTACCGGGTACCGGGAATCTGGATTTAATAAATAACCTTCAGGTAAAGAAACATCAATTACAAAATTATCTCCCACATAAACTGATTGGAATAAGACGCTTGAATAAACTGTATCAACGACACTTTCAATTACACCATTTTCTGCACAGGAAATATTAATCATTAGAAAAAGTATGAAAACAATTTTGCGCCAATTCACATTAATCTCCAAGTGGTTCTTTAACCAGAACAAAACTTCGCTTCACTGGAAACATTAATAAACTTTTTTAATCCTGCCAGTTATCTGTTCTGAACGAGGATGCGGGTAAGCCGGCTTTATTAAAAAGCGAGCCATCAACATAATCACTCCATCCATATCTAACTGCAACAGGTTTTTTAACATCAGGTGAAAATATTGTTAATTTATTTCCATCATTTAATACAGTAGCGGGCATAAAAACCCTATCATCACCAGCAATTAAAAAATTATTTCCTTTTTCTTTATCTGCTAAAACCAATCCGCCTTCTACATGATCAAATTTTAGAATAATTTTTTCACCATCAATCTTCATGGATTTGAATACGGGTCCTGAATATGCGACTTTCTTTTTATAATTTTTTGAAAGTGCGATATTAGCAAGACGCTCACCTACTTCTTTCTTTTTACCGGGATGAATTGTATTCGGGCTTCCAATATCCATAGTTACAGCCATACCGGTATTTGGTGTTGATAAAGAAAGCAATTGTGCTTCCCTAAGTTTCTGAGAATTAGATCCGGGGTTATATTGCCAAGGAGCGATTTGAACATAATAGAAGGGGAAATTTTTGATCTGCCAAACATCACGCCATGATTTGATCATTAATGGAAATAATTCTTTATATAAATCTGCCTGCCCCACATTTGCTTCTCCCTGGTACCAAATTGCACCTCGAATAGTATATGGAACTAATGGTGCAATCATAGCATTAAAAAGTGCGGTCGGTGTTGACATTGAAATTCTTAAATCAACTTTTGGAGAAGAATTATATTCATCATTTTTTGTTCCGAAAACATAAAATCTATTTGAGTAAAACTGTGCAACAACAAGATATTTCCAATCACCTGCAAGAGAAATTTTTTCTTGAGAATCTTTCAATGAAATTCTCAGCAATTCAGGATCGCCCCAAATTCCACCGCCACCCTGATTATCAATTACTCGAACGGCAATTGATATTACTGAATCTTTAATTATTTCTGCAGGCACATTATAAACTCTCTTCGTTTGCCAGAATCCCTCAGTTTCATATCCGCCAACCTTAACACCATTTACAAAAGATTCATCCATATCATCGATTGCAGCTAATTCAAGCACTAAATCTTTATTCATCCATTTTGCTGGAATATTTATTTTTTTTCTAAACCAAATTGCTCCATCCAAATCACCAACAGCTGTCGTTTCGATTAAAGCTGGAAGCTTCATTATTTTCCAGTCCATATCACTAAATTCCGGTTTTGAACATTCCGAATCCTGGAAATCCAGGTCCTTCCATTTTTCAGTAGGAATTTTACCTGCAATATCAATCGAAGGGTGATTTAATAGCCAGGCTCTTTGCTCTTTAATTTGAGGTTCACTTTCTTTCAGCTTAGAAACAACCTCTTTAAATTGATCAAGAGTAGATATAGCTTTTCCTTCAATCCATGGCTGAACAGCTGTTCCGCCCCAGCTTGTATGGATTAATCCAACTGGAATTTTTAATTCCTGCGAAATTTTTCTTCCAAAGAAATATGCTGTTGCACTAAAACTTGATGCTATTTCAGGTTTGCATTCACTCCATTTTCCGGGGCAACTGAATTCAGGGATACAAGAAAAAGCTCTTGGAACAGTGAACAATCTTAAATTTGGAAGATCGGCAGCTTTAATTTCATTTGCAGAATTCACTATTGTATCTGCCGGCGGCCATCCGCTTAACGGCATCTCCATATTTGATTGACCTGAACAGATCCAGACTTCTCCAATTAAAACATTTTTATAATCAATTGAAGAGTCTCCAATTTTGATTTTCACAGTAAACGGGCCGCCGGCTTTCGGAGTTTTCAATTTAGTTTTCCAGGAACTGTCTGCAGCCACAACTGCTTTTGCAGTTGAACCCCAACTACCTTTAACTGAAACCTGGAGCCCTGGATTTGCTTTACCCCAAAAAGAAACATTAGTTTCTCTTTGCAGAACCATATTATCTCCGAAGAGAGGAGGCATTAAAACAATAGATTTTTCCTGTGCCATGGATTTGTCAATTAGAATTAAGATGACGAATAACAAAAAATATTTTTTCATGTAATACCTTTTAGTCTGTATATGTAATTTCGGTTTTAGCTAGTTGAACTCCCTTTCCAAAAATAATTTTAACGAAATGGGAATTATCCGGTAGATTATCAACCGAATAAGTTGCTGATGTAAAAAAGTTGTATTCATTGAATTCGGGTATATATACTGATTTTTTAATAACAACTGGTTTGAAGTTTTCAGAATCTTCCGATATTTGAATTTCAATCGATGAATCATCCCGTGTTAAAAAGAAATCGACACCAACAGCTTTCATTCTGCCATCAATCTTATAAATTATAAAACTATTTTCCTTAGCGGATAATCTATTTTTATCTTCTTTGGCTCTAACAATTTCTTTCATTGTCAAAAATTCAAATTCACCATCCTTCTTAAAAATCTTTTTATAATCCATCATCTCATCAACCAAATATTTTTCCTTTACCAAGACAGGACCAACTTCGCTAGACCAATCAGATTCGCCAGATTCACTCACTGCCTTTATCCTGTAAGAATAAGCTTGACCAATTTTTACAGTTGTGTCTGAATATTGCGGTTTATAAGGCCAGACAGCATCAGTAATGTTATCAGCAATTTCAGTCCAATCAGATTCAAGGTTTTTACGTTGAATTTTGTAAAAGCTTGCACCTGTTGAGCCCTGCCAAGAAATCTTAAAAGGTGTTGTTATAGGAAGTAAACTCGGTGTTTCTGGTATTGGAATCTTAGGAATATTTATTTGATTAATTTCATGCGCTTTCACTCTAACAAGATTCATCAAATTCTTTTCATCAAAGTAATTTCCGCTTTCAAATCCCGGCCATCTGTATGCGGTTCCTCCATTATCGCTTGAATGATAATAAAATCCGCCGTCTCTGTTTCTAAATCTTAAACTCCACATCATAATGCCAGATGCACTATTTTTTATAATAGTATCTATAACCGCCTGAACATCTTTAGTAGGCTGAAAACCGTATTCACCAACATAATAAGGTTTCTTCCCTTTGGTAATTTCAATACATTCCTTAATATTTTTTATTGCGACATCACTTTTAGAATAATAGTGTGTAGAGACAACATCAATATTAGGATCTTCAATTTGTTCTTTAGGTATTACCCGCACTGCAGAATTTTGAATGACTAAATGATTTTTATCCAGACTTTTAATAAACTTTGCTATCTCTGCACACCATGAATATGGGCACTGAAGTTCATTCCCTGTTTCCCATCCCAAAATGGCTTTATCTTCTTTGTATGGAATTCCGGTAAGAGTGTTGATTCTGTTAACATAAAATTCAACAGTCTTTTTGAAATCAGATATGAGCAAAGAATCTGTCCAAAACAAGTTTTTTTCTTTATTCCTAAAATCTGCATATTCTTTAGGCCCGCCCCACCATTTCCAGTTATCTAAAATCGGTAATATAATTCTAATGCCTTGTTCATTTGCAATTTTAAGAACACGATCTATTGCAATAAATGCTTCTTCATTAAATTTACCAGGGGCTAAAACATGTCTAATTACTTTTTCGGATTCAGAATTTTTCCGGACAGAAAGAGTGTATATTCTCGCTACTTTTCCTCCCGTCTGTTTAATACTTTGCAAGGCATCCCGTATTTCAAACTCATCAGGTAAACGCCAAGGATTTGTTTCCTTGAAATCAAGATAATCTTCATTGTAATGCAAATTAGGGACATTATAGGAAACAAAACGAAATTCCTTTTCACCATCGATGAGTTTATCTTTTTGGGTTTTAATAAAATTATCGAACCCTGTTGAGCAACCAGTTATCAAAAGTGATATTCCTAATTTTAAAATGATAGTAACCCTGGAATAAGAACGAGATCTCAATTTTTTCCTTAAATTCATATTAAGATAAATCAGGCAACAAAAATAAAATATTTAATATTTGCCATAGTTCAAAAATAATGCCTTTACAAACCAAGTATATTGTAATAGATAATCATTATTTTTTATTTGCTTAATCTAATTTACGACAAGGCTTTATTAAATAAATAATTCTTTATTATTTTGTTAATCACCCGCCATAATAATATTTCATTTTAGGTCATAAAAAAAGATTTAAAATGCGCACGCTTTTTGCATTGCCAAAATTTAAATTATCATCTTTGAGGAAATTCATGGACGAGATTAAAACAGCTTCTAAAACAGAAATAGTAGATAAACTTCATAAAATGCTAACAAAAGATTTATTCGAAAAATTTTATCCTTACATCCTGGATAAAATAAATGGCGGTTTTCTATGCAACCTGACATATGACTGGCGGTTTGTTCCGCCGCAGGATAAAATGATTGTAACTCAGGCAAGACATGTTTGGACTCCATCAAAAGCTGCTCGATTCTTTCCGGATGATTCCAGGTATCTTCAGGCTGCAAGTCATGGATATGAGTTTCTTAAGAATGCAATGTGGGATAAAGAATATGGCGGTTTCTATACAATGCGAAGTGTAACTGGAGAACTATCAACATACAGAAATTTTTTTGAAGAGAAACGTACTTATGGAAATGCTTTCGCAATCTATGCTTTGGCAGCTTACTACGAACTGACAAATGAAAAAGAAGCGCTTGATCTGGCAATTAAAGGTTTTGAATGGATTGAAAAACATGCATATGATTCAGTTGGAGGAGGTTATTATCAATTTCTTACTCGTGCCGGAAAACCTTATGGTGAAAATGAAATAAATTCCAGTACAGCTTATGATGCCAGTGAAGCCTGGTACAAAGATCAGAATAGTTCAATTCATCTTCTTGAAGCTTATACTGAACTTTACAATGTCTGGAAAAATGATTTGCTCAAAACACGTTTAACAGAGCTCCTTTTATTAATCAGAGATACAATTACGAGTGAAATCGGATACATGAATTTATTCTTTGATCATAAATGGAATCCAATTTCTTTCAGGGATGCTACAGAAGAAGTACGAAGTAAAAATTATGGATTAGATCATGTATCATTCGGGCATGATTTTGAAACCGCTTTTTTGATGCTTGAAGCTTCATATGTCCTAGGATTGCAAAACGATTCCAAAACACTTCGTGTTGCAAAGAAAATGATGGATCATGCAATTAAAAATGGATACGATGAAACCGTAGGTGGTTTTTATGATGGTGGTTATTATTATAACGGATCGGACAAATGCACAATTATCTTTGAAGGCAAAAAAAATTGGTGGGCACAGGCTGAGGGATTAAATTCATTACTGATGTTCTCAAGAATTTTTCCGGGTGAAACAAAATATTATAATCATTTTATTCATCAGCTGGATTATGTTGACAAGTACCTGCTTGATCATGATTTTGGCGGCTGGTTTGAAGGAGGCACAGATAAAGAACCTGAATTACGGGAAGGAATGAAAGGACATATTTGGAAAGCATGCTATCACGAAGGAAGATCGATAATGAACTGCATTCGGATGTTATCTGATGATTCATATGAATTAACTGTAAAAAAGGAGTACAAGCAGCTCAAACATGAAACAGAAGAATTCTTAAAACACTGGCAGCAAGCAGCCAAATCACTTTAAGAAATATTTAATCATAGAAATTTTGTTTAAAATAAAACTGCCGCGATTAAAGAACTAATATTAACGCGGCAGAAAGAGGTCAAAATCAATAAAAATTATTTTTTCTTTTTCTTCTTTAACAAATCCAAATTCTTTTTAATTAATTCATTTCTTGTTTGAACACTCAACGCACTTCTTAATCCGTCTTCGGGAGTATTTATAACATAATCCAGAAGTTTATCGATTGTAGAAGTTGCGACATGCATTCTTGTATCCGAAGAAGCATAATAAATAAGCACTTCGCCATTTGGTTTTTTAATCCAGCCATTACTGAATGTAACATTTGAAACATCACCGACTCGTTCATCACCTTCCGGTGCAATAAAATAACCAGCCGGTTTGTGAATAATTTTTGAAGGATCATTTAAATCTGCGAGCATAAGGTATAAAACATAACGCAACCCGGCAGCTGTATTCCTAACACCATGTGCTAAATGAAGCCATCCTTTCGAAGTTTTGATCGGTGCAGGCCCCAAGCCATTTTTCACTTCATAAATTGTATGATATGTTTTTCTATCCATAATAATTTCTTCTTTCACTTCAGCATGTTCCATGCTGTCAGTAAATCCAAAACCAATTCCTCCGCCGCTTCCAGTATCAATAAAACCATCCTGCGGACGTGTATAAAGCGCATATTTACCATTAATAAATTGAGGATGAAGAACAACATTTCTTTGCTGGCCTGAATATGAAATTAAATCAGGAAGTCTTTCCCAATTTACAAGATCTTTAGTCCTTGCAATACCGCAGGCAGCTGTTGCAGCAGAAGTATCATCCGGTTTGCTGTCATCATGTCTTTCGGAACAGAACAATCCATAGATCCATCCATCTTCATGTTCCACTAATCGTATATCATAAACATTTGTATCGGGATTTTCAGTTTCCGGCATTGTAATCGGATAATCCCAGAATTTGAAATTATCGATACCGTTTTTTGATTCTGCAATTGCGAAGAAAGATTTTCTATCGGCGCCTTCTACTCGAACGGCTAGAACAATTTTTCCATTAAAAATCATTGCGCCGGAGTTGAACGCAGCGTTAACACCAATTCTCTCCATCAGAAAAGGATTTGCGGATTGATCTAAATCGTAACGCCAGTGAATTGGAGTATGTTCTGCAGTTAAAATTGGATTAACGTAGCGATCGTAAACGCCATTTCCTTTTGCCTGCTTTTTATTCTTCTTTGTAATAAGCTTTTTATGTTCCGCGAAAAGCTTTTTTACTTTACTATTAAATTCTTTTTTAGTCATTCTATGCTCAATAATTATTTAGTACAATTAATAAACTTTTAAGCGTTTGCCGCTCTATCTTTTTCTAACTCTCCGCGGATGTTAGACATGTATTTTTCATTAAGCGGATAGAAATACATGAA
>DAIEQP010000255.1 GCA_027347805.1 Ignavibacteria bacterium
TTTGTAAGTGAATCTATGAATAACCTTCGAAGGCAAAAATTTATTTTCTTGAAGTACGTTTGTTAGCTCTGAATAATCTTCCCAATTTCTCACACGCACACTAAAATCTATATCGTTTGTACCCCTTTGAATTTTTATACCTGTTACAAGGTTGAAAATTATATCTCTTGCAGTAGCCCCGATTACGAAGAAATCCATTTTAAGAGCATCTGTGATCTTTGATACCAATGTTAAAACTTCCAAGGTAAACGGATCAATTTTAGTTGAGATATCCAGCAAGTTCCCTCTCGTAAATTATGTTGGCAGTTTCGATGTTTCTTGGATCGACCGTAGTTATCAAATCCGTATAGACAAGAATAGCGGGGACAATGTTTTTTATTTCATTATCATCTGCAAAATTCCAAAACTTTTTTACAATCTCAACATTTCCATTTGGATTTTTCTTCAGACGATTTCTTAAAACGAACTCCCCTATTTTTACTCCGATATAAATCGTATGGATTAAAGGGCGTAAATAATTTGTTATTTGAGCAGCAGCGGTTTCACCGCCAAGCATAGCACCAAAATATTTGAATTCAGTAGTTTTAACAAATTCAGGATTCTCAGTTATATATTTACCGGCAAAGTATTTTGGTTTTATTTTTACAGGATAACCGAGAATCCATTCTTTCAATAACTCTTTTTTACTTGTGAGTTTTTTGCCTTGAGTTTCATCGTTGATTAAGAATCCATGTTTCTCTAATAACTTCATGGTAGTATGCACGGTTCCAAGTGCAACATTAGCCATTTCTGCTATCTCACGATACGGGTTTCTCTCCAATTTTGGATTACACAATAAAGCAAAAATAATCTGCAAACCGGCAGGCTGAAAGATGCCTACATCTTTAACAACAATATTATTATTAACTGTTCGTTTCGTCTCAACATTCCGGGTTGGCTTTTGCCCTTTTATGCTTATGTACAACGGCGGAACATTAATGTAAGCATTTCCGGCAGCGTCAATAAAATTTATATCAAGATTTTTTAGGAGTTCGGTTATATCATTAGTTGCAATCTGCGTAATTAGAAGAGAAATGCTCTCCAAACCTTTAAAACGATTTTTTATTATTCCCAATTTAGTTTTATTTACAGCCGGGACTACTTCGACTGTAAATTTGAGGTCGTATTCCTTCTCTCTTAAAACAAGTTCTACTTTTTCATATGTAATGTAGGTTGTTAATTTCAAACCGGTTTCTTCTTCGAAACGGGCAAGTGCCTTTATGATTATATTTTTTTCAGTATTATTCATTGAGAAATTGTATGTTCATTTGATGCAAATGTATCTAATTACTGAACGATATGCAATAAAAACGTATAATTCTAAAGTTTTTGTTCAATATTTATTGTCATTCACAAATACTGAACGCAATTTGATGGGAATGCCACTTCCATAGGAAAGCGGCATTAATTTATTTTTTTAATAACGAATAAAATCCTACTTAACCAACATAAATTTCTTGGTTTGGGAAAAGCTACCAGATTGTAATTTGTAGAAATACACGCCGCTTGAAAGTTTGCTTCCATCAAATTCAATCTCGTAATAACCAGGTTCTTTTTCCGAATTGACAAGCGCAGCGACTTCTCTCCCAAGAATATCAAATACAGATAAACGCACAAAACTTTTTTGAGGTATGGAATACTTGATCCGCGTAGTAGGATTAAAAGGGTTAGGATAATTTTGAGAAAGCGAATAATTATTTGGAATTGTGACCCCTTCATTATTTTTAACTTCAGTAATATTACTGCCTATTTTGTACAAAGTATCATAGTCAAGATAAAATATATCACCACGAGAATTAATTTGCATTGTGAGACCAAAGGAGTATGTGTTATTACCATTTAACTCTCCAAGCTTAATCCATTGTGAAGAGTTTTTTTGTTTCTTATACAATTCTCCAACTGTAGATGTATTCACATAAATATAAACTGCCTCTTGTTTGTCATGAAAAATATTTCCAATAGTAAAAGGATTCTCTGTAAACGGTATAACACTCCAATTCGCACCTTCATCTCCCGATACTCTATAATCGGTATCGTCAGATAGGGCGATATAAATTGTGCCGTCTGAAAGTATGGTCATATTACTTACTGTACCAGGATGACAATAAGACCAATATTCCCCTCCCTCAGATTTATAAACTCCTTTTGCGCTGCCAATGAACAATTTTCCATTTGGATGCTTTGATTCAGCTTCTACAAAATATGTACTGAACGCCGAATTAACATACTTCCAACTAGAGCCGTCATCTTTAGAAATATACATGAGATACGGATCATAATATACATACTGATTATACGATGAGAGAGTCATTAGTAAGTTGCCAGTAGAACTTTCAAACATTTTACCCACTTTAACATCTTTAAAGCCGATTAATTCCCAATACCCGGTTTCATTCTTTAAACGATATAATCCATCAAAATCCGCGTCAACAAATAAATCTCCTTTACTAGTTTTATAAACCATACCAACTTTTGTTGTCGGGAATGTCAATTGAATCCAGGTAGAGCCATAATCAGGGGAATAGAACAATCCTTCATTAACAGTACCGACAAAAATTCTGTCATCTTCCAACACCGAAATAGCATTGATTTTTCCAAACGGAGTAGTGACTTTTTCTCCAATCTTTTGAGCATAGAAAACACTTATAGAGCAAAGTAAAAATATTAAAATGAAAAATATCTTTTTCATATTCATTCCTCGTTTAAGATGAAACGACTATTGAATTATTTTTTGTATTTCACGAGGGTTCCAAAAACTACAACTTGCCCAACATCTCCATTGGATTGCTTTGCATGATAAATAACCAATTGAATTGAGGTGTTAATCATTGCCTCGCCCCCGTACTTCTTACCAAGTTCGACTATCTC
The DNA here is from genome assembly GCA_027347805.1 of Ignavibacteria bacterium. Lineage (GTDB taxonomy): Bacteria > Bacteroidota > Ignavibacteria > Ignavibacteriales > Melioribacteraceae > Stygiobacter. Next base: position 2,908 of record DAIEQP010000255.1, read on the forward strand.
TTTCAATGCTTCTTCGACACCATCATTAAAAGCGTTTTTACAAGCAAAACAACTCGAAATAGATTTAACAAGAAAAAGCCCATCCATTACTTCATACGGTCTCTGCAGATCAGAACCAGCTATTGTTAAGAAATTCGATTGGTCAGGATTTGATTTTTCTTTTTCCGATGCCGAAACGTTCAACTGGAACAATAATAATGATACAATTATCAGAACTAACTTTTTCATAACACCTCCAATGATTTTAAATTTTTATTGAATGACTACAATGAGTTACCGTTAAAATCAGTAAAGGGAAAAACCATATTTCAGTCCAGCTGAAATTGAAAGCGGAATGCCTTTTACTACATCCTCAAAATCCGGAACTGACATATAACCGACTTCGAACATTCCGTATAATGGTAGTTGAGGATGGATGAAATAATTGACACCGATGCCAAGACCAAACGTTCCCTTTGAAGCAGAATTATGAGACATACTTCCAAACATCGCATAGATGTACGGCTGTTTAGTATCCAAGAGAC